>NZ_KV805052.1:0-1357 GCF_001811515.1 Corynebacterium sp. HMSC076G08
CGAAACCATTTTGCTTGAACTGCGTCGTCATTGGTGCGGGTGAAAGTGGCCTTGCAAGTGCGGCATCGCCATCGTTGGCGACCAGTACTTGTCGTTCCGTATTTGATGCATACCCCGCTACAGACAGGGCATCGAGGATGATTCTTACTCATCCTCTCATCGTGAACCTAGGCAGCTAGCACACCGGCACTTCCCCGGCGGTATCTCCGGCCCGAGACTGGGGTATCCCTCCGGATAAGTGAAATCATCCTAATACCAGCACGCCAGACCAGCTAACCATCCAACCTCACCAACACATCCTGTCGTTTAGGCCGAAGACTGAATCAATCTACAAGGTGATGTAGGCAATGGGCGGCAATACTAACTTAGGCACAGCCAAGACTGCCAAGAAGGACGAGTTCTACACGCAGTGGAATGACATTGAAAACGAGATGCAAGCCTATCTCGAATACGACCCCGACGTATTCAGAGGTAAGACAGTTCTGCTGCCGTGTGACGATCCGGGGGCAAGTAACTTCACCAAGTACTTTGCACTGAACTTTGAGAAGTTCGGCTTGAAGAAGCTGATCTCTACGTCTTATGCGCCAGCATCAAACCCAGCCGTGACTGAGAAGGGGCAGATGCTGCTGGACTTCGCACTTGGCGAGGACCAGGACGAGAAGTTCAACGAAGACGACACCTGGCACAGAGGCCGCATTTACGTCCTTGAACAGGGCACGGATCTTAACGATGACGGCAAACTGAACAAGGAAGATCTCAAGTGGGATTACCTTGAGGGAGACGGAGACTTCCGCTCCGAGGAGGTCACGAAACTTCGTGATGAGGCCGACATCGTAGTTACCAACCCACCGTTCTCGCTGTTCCGAGAGTTCCTTGCGTGGCTGATCGAGGGCGAGGTCCAGTTTTCCGTTATCGGGAACATGAACTCTGTCACATACAGGGACGTTTTTCCACTGTTCCAAGAAAATAGGACTTGGTACGGGCCTTCTATCTCTAGCGGTGATCGAGAGTTTCGTGTGCCAGAAAGTTATCCTCTCACTGCTGCAGGGCATCGCGTGGATGAACTGGGTAATAAATTCGTTCGCGTAAAAGGCGTCCGATGGTTTACCAATATCGAACACGGTCGCCGCCATGAACCACTGGTTCTGATGACGATGGATGACAACCTTCTTTATGGATCGAAGAGGGTTCGAGAAACTGCGTACGTCAAATACGACAACTACGACGCTATTGAGGTGCCGGAGACCAAGGGTATTCCAAGCGATTACGACGGTGTTATGGGGGTACCCATCTCATTCTTGGACAAATACAGTCCAGAGCAGTTTGGGGTTGCCCGCAAATCGTGGACACGTAGTGG
>NZ_KV805053.1:0-339 GCF_001811515.1 Corynebacterium sp. HMSC076G08
TGGTTCTTCCAACCTGTCTGAGCGTTGCATCAACACCGGTTTGGGTATTGGTATCCCGCTGCTGTTCCTGATTCCGGTTGGTCTGGCTTCCCAGATGAACATTCCGGGTCTCTCGGAGTTTGTGGCTCCGATTAACAAGCAGATTCAGGATCTGAATACCCGTCTGCAGCAGCAGGCTGGTCTGTTCAACGGCCCGTTGGCTGACCAGGTCAATGGCATCAATGCTCAGCTCAAGCGCTTCGGTGCTGATTACCAGCAGGCTGCTGGTGCTGTGGCTCTGATTGCTGCTGGTGCTTTGGCTATCGGCCTGTTGGCTGATGCTTGTGCACCGGGTGCTGG
>NZ_KV805054.1:0-1904 GCF_001811515.1 Corynebacterium sp. HMSC076G08
GTTGATGCAACGCTCAGACAGGTTGGAAGAACCATTCCAGTCAGGCAACTTCGAGGAACCGTTCGGGTCCTTCTCCGGCTTGGAGTCCGGGTTATTCGGATCAGTCGGCTTGCCGTTGTTCTTGGAACCAGTGACCTCGTCACCATCGTTGGTGCCGTCACCATCGGTATCAGCCTTCTTCGGGTCAGTCGGAGCACCCTTCTCACCCGGCTTAACCTTGTTGCCATCCTTATCGAACGGGTTCTTGGAGCCGTCTACCTCGTCACCGTCATTGATGCCGTCACCATCGGTGTCAGCCTTATTCGGATCGGTGCCAAGCTCCTTCTCCTGCTCGTCAGTCAGACCGTCACCATCGGTGTCCTTGTCCTTCGGATCTTTATCACCAGGCTTGTCATCCTCGCCCGGCTTGTTCGGATCAATCGGCCAGGACGGGTAGTCCGGGTACGACGGGTTAGAAGGCTTCTTACCTGGCTTATCAACCAAGTCAGCAACACCGTTGTTGTTCTTATCGGTGATACCGGTATCGCCAAGGCCGTCGCCGTCCTTGTCTTCAACCTTGCCCTCAGGAACCTCAGACTCATCACGGTTCTTCTTACCGTCACCGTCAGTGTCCTCGTCACCATCGTTGACGCCGTCACCATCGGTATCCGGGTTCAACGGGTTCAGGCCAGCGGCCTTCTCATCATCATTAGAAACACCGTCGCCGTCAGCGTCCGGGTCCTCTTCGTTGATGATGCCGTCGCCGTCCTTGTCACCCTTCGGGCCATCCTCGTCATCCTTATCAATGATGTCCGGGATGCCATCACCGTCAGAGTCCTTGGACTCATCAACAGTCGGGTCAGACTCCTCAGCGTTGGTCTTGCCATCACCGTCAGCGTCCTCATCACCATCGTTGACGCCGTCACCATCGGTATCCGGGTTGTACGGGTCAGTGCCAGCAACCTTCTCGTCGGTGTTGTTGACACCATCACCATCGATATCCGGGTCAACAGCATCCGGGATGCCGTCCTTGTCAGTGTCGTTGGTCAGCGGACCATCGGTGATGTCAGCCTTGCCGTCCTCCGGATCCTTATCGGTAACACCGGTATCGCCAAGGCCGTCGCCGTCCTCGTCCTTAACCGGACCCTCAGGAACCTCAGACTCATCACGGTTCTTCTTACCGTCACCGTCAGTGTCCTCGTCACCATCGTTGACGCCGTCACCATCGGTATCCGGGTTCAACGGGTTCAGGCCAGCGGCCTTCTCATCATCATTAGAAACACCGTCGCCGTCAGCGTCCGGGTCCTCTTCGTTGATGATGCCGTCGCCGTCCTTGTCACCCTTCGGACCATCCTCATCATCACGGTCAATGATGTCCGGGATGCCATCACCATCCTTATCGGTGATCTTGTCCTCATTCGGGTTGGACTCGTCCTTGTTCGGCTTGCCGTCACCGTCGGTGTCCTCGTCACCATCGTTGACGCCGTCGCCATCGGTATCCGGGTTGTACGGGTCAGTGCCAGCAGCCTTCTCATCAGAGTTGTTGACACCATCACCATCAATGTCGGGATCCTGAGAATCAGGGATACCGTCACCATCAGTGTCCGGATCCTCGATCATCCGCTCGGTTACCGTGAGCTTGAACTCATCCGAGGCATTCTTTCCATCCTTGGTCGCCTTGACCTTGATGTCATAGGACTTCAGCTCAGCATCTGCCGGCACCTCGCCCTCGATCGCGTTGGTATCCGGGTTGTACTTCAGGAACTCAGGCAGACCATCAACGGCTACCTCCGCACCATCAGTTGCCTTTACCGGGATGGAAACCTTTTCACCACGGGGAACCTTCATGTCCGGGATAGCATCCACGGACACATCGGCCTCGGGAGCATCCGGCTGCTCAACCGTGACAGTCACCGTGGCATCAT
>NZ_KV805055.1:0-265 GCF_001811515.1 Corynebacterium sp. HMSC076G08
AGCTCATGGAACGCATCATCCACACCCTGCGTAAGGGATTACCGAAAGGCTTAGAAGAGCTTGCCCAACTGGGACGCACCCTGTGGCGTCGGCGCAAAGATGTGCTTGCCTACTTTGATATCGGTGCATCCAACGGCCCCGTCGAGGCAATCAACGGCAGACTCGAACACCTACGCGGCATCGCCCTAGGATTTAAAAACCTCAACCACTACATCTTGCGATGCCTAATCCACTCCGGACAACTACAGGACAAAATCAACGCACT
>NZ_KV805056.1:0-5848 GCF_001811515.1 Corynebacterium sp. HMSC076G08
ATATCAGGTGTCTACCAAACAGGGGTCAGGTCCCTATTCGGCTACCAGCTACACCAACCGGCGACCCTAACTGGGACTACATGGAGCGCTTCATGAAGGGGTTGCGGTAGTGATAGTCCGCGGTGTCTGCGGGCTAGTTCTTTTATGGGGGCGTTGATGCCACCTTCGAGGCTGTTTGTTGTTGCTGCAAGGTTGTCGGGGTCGATGGTTGTTGGTGGGGGTTGTAGGTAGGTAAACAGCAGGTCTCTGCGGTGCAGAGATAGCAATGATTGATAGGCCGCTCGGACGCGTTGGTGGGTGTAGACCTTGGTGTAGGCGCCGGTAGCGGGGTCTTTGATGGTGGTTTTCTCGTTCATCCATTCCCGGTAGGTGTGGCATATCCCGCCGATCAAGCACTACACCAACTACCAACGAGAAAACCACGCAGGCCTTCACGCCGCGTAACACGCCACTCTCAAAAAGTCAGGCCGATTCACAACACCAGCAGAAGGATGCTCTTTGACGAGTTTGAACGCGGCGTACTAGGCGAACTTCCTACAACACCGTGGCAGCATACCGAATGGAAACGTGCGAAAGTCGCCCCCAACTTCCACATCACCGTCAACACTGCACGTTATTCGGTGCCTTACCAGCTTGTCGGCCGGACTGTCGATGTACGTATCACTGGCAATGAAGTAACCGTTTTGATGCCGGGCAGCGTGTTGCAACCCACCGGCTTGCCCAAGCCCGGGGGATCTATGTCACCGATGTGGATCATATTCCTGCCAACATGGCTGATACCACAGGGTTGTGGACCAGTGAGTACTTCTACCGTGAAGCAGCCAAGATCGGGCCCGCAACCCGGACAGTCATCGAAGAACTCATCAGCGCAAAGGCAATCCCTGCCCAGGCATTTCAGTCGTGCCGAAACGGGGCCCGGCCCCCGGAAAGTAGACACCATGGGGTGGTGAAATTGTGGGGCTTACTTTAGCGCATTGTTACGCTGCGTGGGCTTCGTACTCTGTGGGGGTGAGGTACTTGCACCAGGAGTGTCTTCGGCTGGTGTTGTAGCGCACGCACCATGCGAAGACGTCTCGTCGGCAGACGAGCTGGTTGGCAAAGACTTTCTTGTCTTTGAGGACCTCTCGTTTCAGGGTGGCGTTAAACGACTCTGCCAGCGAGTTGTCGGCACTGGTGCCAACTGCGCCCATGGATTGGGTGACGTTGAGCCTGCGGCAGGTGGCCTGAAACTGCGATGAGGCATAGACACTTCCGTGGTCCGAATGAAAGATCGCCCCGGCAAGACTCCCGCGGGTGTGGTGCGCGTGCTCGAGCGCTTCCTCGACGAGTTCGGTGCGCATGTGGTCGGCGATGGCAAAGCCGACGAGCATCCGTGAATAGCAGTCAATTACTGAAGCGAGATACATATTCGACCCGTCCGCGATCGGCAGATAGGTGATATCGCCAACTAGCACCCTATTTGCAGCCGGAGCCGTGAAATCTCGCTTGACCAGGTCGGCAAACACCACGCGGCCAGGCCCACGCCTGGTGGTGGTGACCTTGCGTTTTTTGGTGTAGCCACGCAGGCGAAGCTTCTTCATGATCCGGGCGATGCGCTTATGGTTGACCGGCCCATTGTCGTTGTAGGCGTCGTTATAGGTCAGCTCTGCCGCGATGCGTTTGGCACCGTAGAGCTGGTCTTTCTCGTTAAAGACCGCCTTGATCTTCGCCCCTAGCATGGCATCGTCAATTAGCCGGCGGTGCCGTTGGGCGCTGCTGGCTTTCCATTTGTAGTAAGAGCTGCGATTGAGCCCAAGGACGGTGCACATCCGCTTGACCGAGTACTCGGTGCGGTGGTCCTCGACAAACTGGAAGCGGATCACCAGTGTGTCTCTTCCATGAAATATTTGGCCGCCTTGCGCAAGATATCGCGTTCTTCTTTCAGCCTGGCGTTTTCTTGCTGCAGTTGGCGTATCTTTTCTGCATCCGTGAGTTGCTTGGCATGATCAGCACGTGCAACCGGTGGCCTCTGGGTCTTTGCACCGGTGCCGTACGTATCGACCCACGTGCGAAGCGTGGTGCGGTAGATCCCTAAATCTTCGGCTGCGGCCTTGAGCGAGAGATGTGGATCGTTCTCGTACATCGCGACTGCGTCGCGCTTGAACTGATCCGAATAAACCTTCCTAGGCATGGAGGTAGATTACCTTTCCCCGACCCAACACGGTCGGAATCGGAGGTGTCTACCAAACAGGGGGCAGGTCCCCTACACACCCGGCCGCAACCTCAACAAAGAGCAAATCACCAGACTCGCTCACTGCCAATGGTGTCAAAAAGCACAAAGCATTGTCATCCTCGGCAAATCATCCGTCGGCAAAACATACCTGGCCCAAGCACTCCTTACCGCTGCGTGCAGAAACGACTATTCTGCCCGTTTCTTCCGCACAGACACCCTGGCCAACCAGCTGATGGTGCTACGCCATGATGACACAGCACGCATGGAGTTTCTTCAAGACTTACACCTGGCAGACGTACTCGTGCTTGATGACTTCTTAACAACGCCGATTGATGCTGCCACAGCACACCAGCTGCTCAACATTCTTGCTGAGCGCGAACACCGGAGATCAACCATTGTCACCTCCCAGTTCACACCCGATGAGTGGTACAAGTCCATCCCGGATGCTGTCATCGCCGAGTCGATCCTGAATCGGCTTGTCGTTGGCGCTGAGATCATCACACTCGAAGGACCAAACATGCGCCTCGAAGCCAATACGCAGTAGCGGCTCATAGTCAACGCCCGGGTGTTACCCGATACTCACCCGGGCGTTACTGAATACTCACCACAGCGTTACTAAATCCGTGGTCCTAACAGCTATCGCGTCCCCATTCGTGGCCATGTCTCAGTCGTTTAGCAAGCAGGCGAATACGCTCTGGTACGAGATTTTCGATGTCGTCAAAGCCAACTCGCTGGTGGACTACTCGGGGCCGACTCCTGCGGATAACGTGATGGAACGGCTACTTCAGGCACGCTCATAGTTATTGGCGTAGTGCGGGTGCAGTGTGGGCGTAGATGACGACCACTGCAATCAAGGCGATACAGACGGCGAAGGGTGCCAGCGGGTTCCACCCGTAAAGGGCGGTCGAAGCCAGCGGGGCAATCGCGTACGCCAACCCATTATTAGCGTTGATGATGCCAGCCACTGCGCCTTGCTCATCTGCACTCATCTTCAAGGTTGGGCCAGTGTTGTACCCGGGCATCGCCAGTCCCATACCTACCCCCAGCACGATACACCCGACAACCAGTAAAGCGTGCGAGGAGGTAGGCCAAATGAGCACAGTTGCAACTAGTGTAATGGCCAGACCAGTACGTAAAAGCTTCGCTGCTCCCCACCCTGTCTTTGGAGCAATCACCGCTTGGGCAATGATCATGGTCACGCCCATGATGGTCAGGTAAATCGCGGAAATACCTGCGGTCGCAGTTGCCGACAGGGCGAAGCGGTCTTGGACAGTGAATCCAAAAATCGTAGCAACAGAAGAAAACACAAGAAACATCACCAGACCAGTTGCTAGCCAGGGAGCTACACGCGGATCAGTGAAGCGAATCCGTTGAGGCTTTGCAAAAAGTTGCCCTCGGCTTTGAGGTGCGAAACTCACCAAGAGAACAACCAGACCAATCACCATCACAACGGGCATGACCACCAAGGGCAAGAGCAGGCCACCAGCAGCGGCTAACACACCTCCAGTAACACCTCCAACAATGGAGGCCATCCCTTGAGCCGCTCCAATCATGCCCAGTGCTTTTACCCGCCCGTTCTCGCTGGCAGCATGCGTGACCAGGTGGGCTTGCGCGGTCGGGGCGATCGCTGAAATCCCTCCACCATAGAGCAAACCACGAGTGATCACAACACCAAAAACTAGTCCGACACCGCCAACTACCTGGTTCATCCCCAGGTAGGAGACAATACCGAAGGCGCTCAAAGCGATGATCGCGATCACAAGCCCAGCAGCGAGTACACGTTTAGCGCCGACACGTTGGGAAGCTCGCCCCCAATAAGCACTCAAGCTCGCTAGTACAATCGCTGCCAAAGAGATAGTGGCGCCAATATGCCATTCCCGCAATCCCATCTGTCGTGACAGTGGCGCGATGATCGGATTGAGAATCATTTGCCCCATAAAGGCGAGAAAAACGATTCCCACTACCAGGTTCGCTTGCGCTCCTGGATCAATAGAGCTCTGTGTCGGCTTATTACTACGAGGGTCGGGCATCACTACACTCCATTACTAGAACACTGTTTCACTTAGGGATATTGTAGAATGGTGTTCTAGTAAGGGTCAAGGAATAAGTTAGGGTCACCTTATGAACACTGTGCTAACGGGGCGAAGGGCTGGGCTATCACGCGAGCTGATTGTCAAACAAGCTGTACAGTTAAGCGCGATCAGTGGCGTTGAGGGATGGTCAGTACGGGACATTGCCCGTGAACTGGGCGTGGTTCCCTCAGTGATTTATCATTATTTTCCAAACAAGGAAGCCATTTGTGATGCTGTTGTAGACCGGGTATGTGTCGGGATTGAAGTTCCCGACCCGGACCTTGAATGGAAAGCCTGGTTTCGAGCTATGGCTCACAATCTACGCCCCGCATTGTTAGCATATCCGGGGATTACCGACAGGTTCGCGCGGGGCAAGTTCACCGAACAGTTTTTGCCGATGATCGATGGAGCCTGGGCCAAACTACAAGAAGCTGGGTTTGGTGACAATTCGCCTGTGGCCTACACAATTATCGCGAACTCGATCATCCACACGATCGGAGCGAGAAACCTGCGCGCATCCAATCAAATCCAGCCTCGCCACAACCTGCACGAAATGCTTGTCAGGCTTGAGCCTATGATGGCTCAATCTGTTGGACTGACCAGTATTGTCAACTCTTACCTGGAGCCTCTCTCACACCCTGATGAAGAAGAAGCGATGTCCGAGGAATACTACGACCTCGTCATCGATGTGATCCTAGACGGCATCGAACACACCCTGCTGCCTTAACTCTGACCCACTTCTCAATCATCGTCTTAGTGAGCGCCCGCACAGCTGTGTACTTCAACACAGCGGATGTAGCCCAGTTGATAAGCCGGGTCAGTTCACGTTCACCCCTCGCGTTATCATGGTCACGGAGACGGTTAAGTAGTTCTTCCTGATACGGATTATTCATGGTGTGCCCTTCATCCAGGTATGGGTAAAGGGGGCCAAGGCACACACCCTGACCCCCTTCGCTGCCTGCTACGGGCTAGCGTCTACTCGGTAGCACCCGCCGTGGTCGGCTCCACCACATCCTGTTCAGCCGTCGCCAGCACCTCCGGGCGGAACACGGAACCGCCGTACACCTGGAGGCCCGTAATCGCACGGGTGAAACGGAACGGCAGCATGGACGATTCCGCCACCTCCGTGATCTGGTAGCCGAACGGGGTAGCCATCGGGTGGCCCGCAATGACCACCTCACGGCCCGCCACCGTCGGCACCGTCGGCGCGGAAATGATGCGGAACCCGAGCAGGCGACCAATCTCACCGTTCAAGAGATTGCTGTTGTTCACTGCCTTGTCCAGGCGCTCGTCGTACAGCAACGCCGATTCCATCTCCGGGCCAACCATCACGAAACGGTCAGTCTTCGGAACCGAAGTGGCGTTGAGTTTCTTACGCAGCACCACCAGCGTCTTGTACGCGTCCTTCTTCTCAATGTCGAGCGGGAGGGTGCCCACCTTGTTGGAGTTCTTCACTCCGTCCTTCATGAGCTTGCCGATGTAGGTATCGACCTGCTCGGACATGCCTTCCTCTGCCTCGCTGACTGCCTCGGGCCTGGCCCCCGGAAAGTAGACACGTCGGGGG
>NZ_KV805057.1:0-368 GCF_001811515.1 Corynebacterium sp. HMSC076G08
CCCCGACGTGTCTACTTTCCGGGGGTCAGGCCCTGCCGCTGGTCAGCACACGCACATGCAAAGAGCATCCCTGAATACGGCAACAAAGCAACGAAAATGGTGACTTTCACCCCGGTGTGCTTGAAGGGTCGTACAGGCGCATTTTCGTACCTGCCCAATCCACCTGCATCGTATGCCCTGGTGCATGGGTGATCCGGGCGGTCAGCCCGGCCGCGTCGACATGGGAGGCAACCAGTTGGCGGAACCGGTCGTAGCTGTAGTGACGCTGGCCCGGCTGGGCCAGCGTTGTGGTGTAGCGAGCCCACAATACTTACAATGTTAGCTTCACACGTCTTGTGCGTGCTTTGACGACCGCGTCAAAGTCAATC
>NZ_KV805057.1:468-13900 GCF_001811515.1 Corynebacterium sp. HMSC076G08
TTTGACGACCGCGTCAAAGTCAATCGGGACGAACGTGCCTTGCCCGCTACTGCGCTTATCTACGAAAATCGCGTCCAACTCGTTATTGATGGGCATGTGAAATATGACGGAATCACCTACGGCAAACCGGTGGATGAGGTCATCCGGGCGGAGCGGCAGCGTGAAAAGCACATCCAGAATCTAGGCTTTGTTGTCTTGCCGTATTCCCCGAGCGAATTGCTTTATGAAAGACCACGAGTGGTCAGTGAGGTGCGGGCAGCGCTCAAGGCTGTGAGGTCGCACCGTAGCGCATAGTGGTGGGGTGGAAAGCGAGCCTCATCAAGCACCGCCGAGTTTAGATGGTCCTTCTACTTTGGTTTCTTAGTGCTGATAAGGGACCATCTCCACACCAAAACCCCATACAAATGGTCCCTTTGCTGAGTAAAGGGGACCAGAGTAAGGGGACCATTTGCGATGAGGGTGGCGCAGGCTAGTTGTTGAGCGGCTTGCGGGTCGCGGCCATGTGCTTGGCGCGCTCCACGTTGGCGGGCAGGAGGACCAGCGGTACGTCGTACTCCACCTCGCGGTCGCAGAACTCGGTGAAGCTCAGCGAGCCGGAGCCGGTGTACATCTCGGCGAGCTTGGCCACGATGACGTGGTCATTCTCGGTGGTGCCCTCGATAGGCCAATCGCGGTCGAGGGCGGGGGAGCCGGAGTACATCTCAATCTCCTCATCGGCCGGCGGGGTGTAGGAGCCGGCCAGGGTGGCGGCCTCCTCCATAGCGCGGGCGAGGACGTGGTCGTAGGACATGAGCACGACATCATCCGAGGACAAAAAGCCAGCCTTCTGTGCCTCGAAAGCAGACGAGAAGTTGCGGGCGGACGCGATGAAATCGAAGGCCTTCTGGTGATAGTCTTCGACACCGGCCGCCTTGAGGCGCTCCAGCGAGGAGATGGTGCCGGTCCAGCCGGGGTAGAGGCCCACGGTGCGCTCCGGGAAGCCAAGGCGGGTATCGGCGTGGGCCACGATGCGGTCGCAGGCCAGAGCGGTTTCGAAGCCGCCGCCCAGAGCGACGCCACGCACAGCGGCCACGACCGGAACCGGGGCGAACTTAAGGGCGCGTAGGGTGGTCGAGCCGTCCGAAAGGAGGGATTCGACGAGCGAGGCATCGCCGGACTCACCAGCGGAAGCGATGGAAGCGAGGTCTGCGCCCGCGCAGAAAACCGGCTTGTCATTACCAATAACCAGCGCGACGAGGTTCTCCGAGGTCACGGCGCCCAGAGCGGCACGGATGACTTCGAGGGCGGGCGTTGGCAGGGAGTTCATCGGGGTGTGTAGGTCGATGATGCCGATGCGGCCAGCCGGGGTGGAGACCGCGTGGACAGCGCCCGCCTCCTGAGACACGATGGTCTCCGCATCCAGAGAAGCCAGGGTGACAACACCCTCGCGCGGCGCGAGTTCCTGACGTTCTCCCTGAGAAGAGAGCACCGAGCCCTTGCCGTAAAAACCGCCCGCCGAAGCCGCGGCGGAGACCAAGGCCGGGACGTTGGAGCCGTAGGCGGAGGCAACCCAGTCGATGCCGATGGCGTCGGCAAGCGCGAAGATGCCCTTCTTCCAGCCGAAACCAAGAGTAAGGCCCTCGTCGATGAGGCCCACGTGGTCCGCAATGTCAGGTGCGACCTCGCAGCAGTACGCCAGCGTGTCGAGGAAGACGGCGCGGGCAAAACGGCCGCCGGGGGAATCGGTCTCCATGACCTCGCGCGGATCTTTGAGGCCCACGACAGGATCGGTGGGCTGAGTGCGGGGTACGTATTCGTAGGAGGCGTTGATGACCTCGTCACGGCCGCGATAGAAGCCACCGTCACCGGTGCGGCCGGTCAGACCGCGGGAAACGAGGCCCTCGATGAAGGAGTCATCGCCGAGGGGGACGTCGAGAAGCGGATCGCCCGCCGGCAGGGCCGTCTCCAAAGACGTCCAAATGGGCTTGACCAGCTGGAGGCCAATGTAATCGAGCAGCCCGAAAATTCCGGTGCGGGGGATGCCGAAGGCGCGGCCGAAGGCAGCGTCGGCGAGCTCGTAGCTCACGTCGAACTCGCGGGCGCGGGCCACGCCGGCGGCCATCCAGTAGCAGCCCACGCGGTTGGCAATGAAGCCCGGGGTATCGCGGCATTCGAGCGCAATCTTGCCCAGGGTTTGCTCGATGGTTGTGCGCAGCGCGGTCTCCGTGGCTCCGGACGCGATGAGCTCCACCAGGCGCATGACCTTCGGCGGGTTAAAGAAGTGCGTGATGGCGAACTTATCGCGGCGGGTCTCCGGTACGCCCTCAAGCAGGGAGGCCAGCGGCAGGGTTGAGGTATTCGAACTCAACAGAGCATCCGCGGACAAATGAGGCTCGATGGCCTGATAGAGCGAGTGCTTGGCGCCCAGGTCTTCGAAGATGGCCTCGATGACCCACTCGCGGTCCTCCAGCAGGGCGTAGTCATCGCTGGCGCGAACACGCTCGGCAAATTCCGGCAGGTGGAAGCCCTTGCGCTTGAGCTGGATCTCGACGCCCTTCTGGGCACCCTCCGCATCCTGGTCCAGCAGCACGACGTCCATGCCCGCGGACGCGCAGAGCGCGGCAATACCGGAACCCATAGAACCCGCGCCGATGACGGCTACCTTGGTGATGCTCATTTACTTCGCTCCATTCTCAATAATCATGGCGATTCCCTGACCGCCGCCGATGCACATGGTGACCAGGCCATAGCGCTTGCTCTGGCGGCGCAGCGCATAAGCCAGCTTGGTCAGCAGGATGATGCCCGTGGCGCCAACCGGGTGGCCGTGCGCGACGGCACCGCCGTAGATACTCGTCTTGGCCGGGTCGAAGCCCAGCTGGTCCTGCACGGCGATGGCCTGGGCGGCGAAGGCCTCGTTGGATTCGATGAGGTCGATATCGTCTAGGCTCAGGCCGGCCTTCTCTAAAGCCTTAGGCACCGCGGCGACCGGGCCAATGCCCATGCGCGTCGGGTCCACGCCCGCGACGGACCAGGACACAATCTTCGCCAGCGGGTCCAGGCCACGCTTGGTCACTTCCTCCGCGGTGGCCAGCACGGCGGCCGCTGCGCCATCGTTGATGCCGGAGGCGTTGCCGGCAGTGACGGTTCCGTCCTTAACAAAGACAGGCTTGAGCTTCGCCAGCTTCTCGACGTCCGTCTCCCGCACCCCCTCATCAAAGTCCAGCTCGCCGACGGGGACGATTTCTTCCGTGTGGACGCCTTCCGTGCGAGCCTTCGCGGCGCGCTCCTGGGATTCGGCGGCGAATTCGTCCTGGCGCTCGCGGGTAATGTTGTTATCCGCGGCGACGTTTTCTGCGGTCACGCCCATATGCCCAGTGCCGAAAGGGCAGGAAAGCGCGCCGGTGAGCCAGTCGTAGAGTTTGCCGTCACCCATGCGCTTGCCAAAGCGCGCGCCTTCGACGGAGTAGGGGGCGTTGCTCATCGATTCCGCGCCGACGGCGAGCGCTACGGAGCCGTCGCCAGACTGCAGGAGCTGGGCCGCGCTGATGACCGCCTGGACGCCGGAGCCGCAGAGGCGGTTGACTCCCATGGCGGTGGAGGAGTCTGGCATGCCCACGTTCTTGGCAATCGCCCGGGAGAGGTAGAAGTCCTTTGGAACCACTGGCATGACGTTGGAGGCCACGGCGGTATCGAGGTCTGCTCCGGTAAGACCCGAACGCTCAATAGCTGCTTCGGCGGCCAGAGAGCCAAGTTCGGTGAGGGAGAGGCGCGCGAGGCTGCCGCCAAATTTGCCGATGGGCAGGCGTGCAGCCCCGGCGATGTAGATGTCCTGGGGCATGGGTTCCTCCGTTGATGAATACGAATGACGATTAGTTAACTTAGTATCCTAGGTCACCTTTTGGAGGCGCGCAACGGTGTGCGGTCAGGGTGTGTGGGCCGCTGCAATTTTGGCGAGGGTGTAACGTGCGCCACCCCCGCGCTGTTTACAGATTGTTGAACAACCCCTATGCTTTCACCAACGTTTAATGCGACCTTCGTCACGAAAGGTGCCCAACAATGAGTTCGGAACCCACCAACCCCTCCGCTTCCCGGGAAGCCGCCCACAACGCGCCGACAGAGGTGCAGCCTCCCAAGGGCATCGGCGCCATGGCCGGCGCCATGTTCCTCATGGCTACCTCCGCCATCGGCCCCGGCTTTTTGACCCAAACTTCCGTCTTCACCGTCCAGATGGGCGCGGCCTTCGCCTTCGCCATTGCGCTGTCGATCATCGTCGACATCGCCATTCAGCTGAACGTGTGGCGCGTGCTTGCCATCTCCGGTATGCGTGCCAACGAGCTGGGCAACACCGTTCTGCCTGGCCTCGGATGGTTCCTCGCCATCCTGGTCTTCATCGGCGGCATGGTTTTTAATATCGGCAATATCGCCGGCTCCGGCTTGGGCCTGAACGCCATGCTCGGCATCGATGCCCGCATCGGCGGCCTCATCGCTTCCGCCATCGCCATCTTCATCTTCCTGTCCAAGCGTGCAGGCGTAGCACTCGACCGTATCGTCGCCGCGCTGGGCGCCATCATGATTCTGCTCATGCTCTACGTGGCGATTGTTTCCCAGCCGCCGGTGGGCGAAGCCCTGAAGAACACCGTCATGCCGGAGAGCGTCGATTTCTTCGTCATCACCACCCTCATCGGCGGTACGGTGGGCGGCTACATCACCTTCGCCGGTGCGCACCGTCTCATCGACTCCGGCCTCTCGGGCCCGGAGAACGTCAACGCGATTACCAAGACCTCCGTTCTCGGCATCATCGTCACCGGCATCATGCGCGTGCTGCTCTTCCTCGCGGTCCTCGGCGTTGTGTCTACTGGTGTTGCGCTCTCTGAGGACAACACGGCCGCCGATGCTTTCCGCCACGCCGCCGGCGAGTTCGGCCTCCGCGCCTTCGGCGTCGTCCTCTTCGCCGCAGGTCTGTCCTCCGTTATCGGTGCCTCCTACACCTCCATCACTTTCGTGACCACCCAGAAGGTCAGCCCGCGCACCCGCAACTTCCTGACCGTCGGGTTCATCGTGGTCTGCGCCATCCTCTACGGCATTCTCAACTCCGCGCCGCAGAAGCTCCTCATCTTCGCGGGCGCCTTCAACGGCATCATCCTGCCTATCGCCTTCGCCATGATCATGTGGGTCGCGTTCAAGCGCCACGACCTCACCCACGGTGTCAAGCAACCGATGTGGCTCCTCATCGCTGGCGTGTTAGCGCTCGTGCTGGAAATCTTCATCGGCATCAAATCCATCTCCGGAATCGTTAACCTATGGGCATGATGCAGACCCCATCAGAGGTACGCGCCTTTGCCCGCGCACACGACATGACCACCACCGCCGGCCACGCCCGCGGCTTCATGCAGGCCAACCTCATCGCGCTGCCGAGCGAGTACGCTTTTGATTTCCTCCTCTTCGCTCAGCGCAATCCCAAGCCGTGCCCCATCGTGGGCGTGCTGGAGGCCGGGCAGTTCACCTCTGACCTCATCCCGGGCGGGGACATCCGCACCGACATCCCGGCCTACAACATCTACGAGGACGGCCAGCTTACGCAGACGCTTGACGACGCTTCCCCGTTCTACTCCGACGACATCGTCTCCTTCCTCATCGGTTGTTCCTTCACCTTTGAGAATGCGCTCGTGGAAAACGGCATTTCCATCGCTCACATTGACCAGGGGCGCAATGTACCGATGTATCGCACCACGATTCCCTGCGCGCCGGCCGGCGTCTTTTCGGGGCCCATGGTGGTCTCCATGCGCCCGATTCCTGCGAGCCAGGTTTCCGATGCCGTCCGCATCACCTCCCGCTACCCGGGCGTCCATGGCGCCCCGGTTCACGTGGGTGACCCAGCGGCCATCGGCATCGAGGACTTGTCGCAGCCCGATTTCGGCGAAGCCGTCGACATTCCCGAGGGCACCATCCCGGTCTTTTGGGCGTGCGGCGTGACCCCGCAGGCCATCGTGATGAACTCGCGTCCCAGCCTGGCCATTACGCATGCCCCGGGCAAGATGCTCGTCACCGATATCCCAGACCGCGATTTCCTCATCCCTTAGTTACTGCCGCAGCGGCTGGAGTGCTTTCCGGTCTCGTCATTCTGCTCCACGCCGCGGCACTACCTTCCGTGACTAGACGCCTCACACTAATCGCGGCGCACCGCCGACTACGGCGCCGAGTACGCTGCCGCGTGGCTCGTCACCAGATGGCATCTCACAAAAGGCATCCCGCAGATGGCATCCGCCAAAAGGTGTCTTTGGGGCTAAAAACGCCATGTGTGCAACCCAAAAGGCGTTTTTAGGCGTGAAAACGCCTTTTGACTGACGCCTTTTAGAAGATGCCATTTGCGAACTGCCCCCATGGCCGCTCATTAGCTGTTTGCGCAAGCGAAAACGGTCCCGCGGGCGAAAAAGGCCCGTAAACGCAGGGTAGGCCCGCGGGCGAAGCTGGATCCGCGGGCGAAGAAGTACCTGCAAACGCTGGCGGTCCTGTGTCGCGGAGGCGCAGTTAAAGGACCCGGAGAATCGATTCCATCGCGCGCATCAAGTCCGCGCGGCAGGCATCGGCGGCGGCTTCACGTTCGCCTTGCGCGATGAGGTGGGCCAAGTCGATGTTGGCTTGGACGTGATTATCGTGAATCTGCGGGTAGCGCTCCAGCGTCAACAAGAAGGTCAAGCGCATGCGCGCCAGCAGGTGCGACATGGAGCGGTCCAGCGTCGGCGAGCCCAAGCCAGCGACCAACTGCCGGTGGAAGCGCTGGTTGATGAGGGGGCGGGGTGCGTCGGAAAGCACGGCGGATTCGGTCAGCCGCACCAGCTCGCCTGGGTCTTCGAAGGTGGCATAGCGCGCCGCGGCCGGCTCGATGGCAGCGCGCGCAAAGTACAGATCGCGCACGAAATCGGCATCCGGGGTGGCAATGAACACGCCCCTGTGCGGGATGCGCTCCACGATGCGCTCGGAAGCGAGCATGGCGAAAGACTCCCGCAAGGTGTTGCGGGAGCATTCGAAGCGCTCGGCGGCGCGGACCTCGCTGAGCTGATGTCCGGGCATGTACTCGCCCTCGGAGATGGCGGCGCGAAGCGCGGAGGCGACGGAATCTGCAAGCATGCGACTTACAGTAGCCCGCCGCTTAAGAAATCGTGGCGATCACCGCGCCCGGTTCCAGCCTGGATCCTTCTTTCGCCACGCGGCTCAGCTTTCCGGCGGACGGGGCCTTGACCGCGGATTCCATCTTCATGGCCTCAATCGTGGCGATGGCCTGGCCTTCCTCGACGGCCTCGCCGTCCGCCACGTTCCACGCCACGAGGTTGGCCTCGTAGGGGCAGGTCACTTCGTTACCGTTGGCGCTGGCACCGGAGGCCGCGCTTGCCGACGCCCCCTTCACCGGCCCCTGCGACAACATATCGGTGGGGAAGCCCACGCTGACCAGCTTGCCGTCGATCTCCAGCGCCACGCGGGTGCGCTGCGCGTAGATGGCCTCGACGGGGACCGTTGTGCTCGTGGCCTCCGCGGAAGGGCGGTAGTTGTGGTCGAGCCAGTCGGTGTAAATGCCGGCCGCGGCATCGGCGTCGCCATGGTCCACGAGGACCTGGGAGGAGACCATATCGCGGTGGAAGGGCAGCACGGTGCGTACACCTTCGATGTCGAATTCCTTCAACGCCTGCTGCGCGCGCTTCAGCGCGATCTCCCGGGTCGGGCCCCAGACCAGGAGCTTGGCCACGAGCGAGTCATAGTAGGGCGGGACGATGGAACCGGAGCGCACGCCCGAATCCACGCGGATGCCAGGACCCGTCGGCGGCTCGAAGCGCACGATGGTGCCGGGGCACGGCGCGAAGCCGTTGAGGATGTCCTCGGCGTTAATGCGGAATTCGAAGGCGTGGCCATCGGACACAGGGTCCGATGCGTCTGAAGTTTGCGCTTCAGACGAGGAAGAGGAATCAGACGGGGAATCGGACGCGAAGGAGAGGGGTTCGCCGGAGGCGATGCGGAACTGCTCCGCAATGATGTCCACGCCCGTGACCATCTCGGTCACCGGGTGCTCCACCTGCACGCGGGTATTGACCTCGAGGAAGGAGATCGTGCCATCCTCGGAGACGATGTACTCGACGGTGCCGGCACCGGTGTAGCCGACCTTCGCGCAGATGGCGCGGGCGCCTTCGTGGATGCCGGTGCGCTGCTCGTCGCTAAGCGCAGGCGCCGGGGCCTCCTCGATGAGCTTCTGGAAGCGGCGCTGCGTGGAGCAATCGCGGGTGCCTAGCACGGCGACGTTGCCGTGCGTATCGGCCAGAATCTGCGCCTCCACGTGGCGCGGGTGAGTGAGGAACTTCTCCACGTAACATTCCGCACGCCCGAAAGCCTCCTTGGCCTCGCGGCCGGCGGAGTTGAAGGCGGCCTCGATGTCCTCGAGGTTCTCCACCACCTTGAGGCCGCGTCCGCCGCCGCCATAAGCCGCCTTGATGGCGATGGGCAGGCCGTGCTCCTCAGCGAAGGCGCGGGCCTCCTGCCAGTCATCGATGGGATCGGAGGTACCCGGTGCCAGCGGAGCGCCGACCTCCTCGGCCACGCGGCGCGCGGCAATCTTGTCACCGAGCAGCTCGATGGACTCCGGCGACGGGCCAATCCATGTCAGGCCGGCCTCCGCCACGGTGCGGGCAAAGTCGGCGTTCTCCGAGAGGAAGCCGTAACCGGGGTGGATGGCGTCAGCACCGGCGCGCACGGCGATATCGAGGAGCGCCGGGATGTTCATGTAGGTATCCGCCGCGGAGTTGCCGGGAAGCGCATAAGCTTCGTCAACCACCTGGGTGTGCAGGGCGCCGGCATCGGCTTCGGAGTAAATCGCGATGGAGCGGATGCCCAGGTCACGCGCGGTGCGGGCAATACGGACGGCGATCTCGCCGCGGTTAGCAATAAGGACTGCAGAGATCATGGGTGGGTGTTCCTTTACTAGTGGTTAAGCGAGTTCAAAGCGGACCGTCGCCCCCGGCGGGAGCTGCGCGGCAATATCAATATCTTCTTCAAGGACAGTGGCGATGACCGGGTAGCCGCCGGTCACGGCGTGATCGCGGAGGAAAATCACGGGCTCGCCACTCGGCGGGACCTGGACCGAACCGGCAACCATGCCCTCCGAGGGCAGCTCGCCCTCGCGGGCGCGGCTCAATTCCACGGATCCCTCCGGGCCGACCAGGCGAACGCCCACGCGGTTGGATTGCGCGGTCACAGCCCACTCCGTGGCCAGGAATGCTTCCAGGCTCTCGGGAGTGAACCAGTCATCGCGCGGGCCGAGCACGCAACGCAGCACGCCCTCGGTCTGTCCGTGCGCGCCTTCGCGAACGCGCATCGGGTTGCTCAGCTGGGCATCGGTCATCGCGGTGGAGCGGGGGAGGACACCTATGACATCGCCCAGCCGCACCGGCTGCGGCCCCAACCCAGAGAGCACGTCCGTCGAGGCAGAGCCCAGCTCCGCATCCGCCACGATGCCGCCGCGGATAGCGATGTAGTTGCGCAGACCCACCGTCGCGGGATCCACGGTCACCGTTGAGCCAGCGGTGACGAGCACCGGGCGCGCGAGGTGCACCGGCATATCGTCCAGCAGGACGCGGGATTGGGCGCCAGTGACGCACACGACGGCGTCGGTCAGCGCGTGCAGGCGAATGCCGCCGATATTCTCTAACACGGTGGCTCCGCGCGGATTGCCCACCGCGACATTGGCCGTGGCGGCCGCTGCCAGGTCGGCCGCACCCGAGGGCGTGACCCCCAAGTTGCCGCGGCCAGGGCGGCCCTGATCCTGATAGAGCGTCAGCAAGCCCGCATCGAGGACCTCCAAGCGCGGCAGGCGTGCCGGTGTGCGGCGGCCGAAAGGAGTGGTGGACACCACCTCTGGCAGTGAGCTCACCGCACGGTAGCGTACGCGGTCACCGGGCTGAACCAGCGCTGGCGGGTGGGCATCGGATTCCCACATCGGGGTCGAGGTGGTGCCCAGCAGCTGCCAGCCGCCGGGGGAGACGCGCGGGTAGACAGCGGAGAAACCGCCAGCAATACCCACGGCACCCGCCGGCACCGCGGTGCGCGGGGTGGCGCGGCGCTCGATGTTGAAGTTCTGCGCCGGGTCAGCCGGGGTGCAATAGGTAAAGCCGGGCGCGAAGCCGCCGAAGGCGGCGAGCCATTCGGTGGATGTGTGCCAGTCAATGAGGCCTTCGCGCGACATACCCATCAACTCGGCGGCCTCGTCGAGGTCCTCGCCGTCATAGAGAACGTCGATCTCCACAAAGCGCGGATCCTCGCCCGCCTGCGCCGTGGGGTGGAAGTCCTGGAGCTTCTCAGCGGCAGCTGCAGCAGAATTCGGCGTGGCAAAGGTCAACAGCAGGGTGGTGGCAGCAGCAATCGCGTCGACTTGGTCCTTGAGCGGATTAGCGTCGAGGGCCGCATGCCACGCCATGACCTGGGACAAGTCCTCCAGCTCCACGAGCAGCGCGCGCGTTCCTACGGGGTGAATATGCATCAGATGGCGCTCCGAATCTCAATCCCGCGCGCCTGCAGCTCCTTGACTACACCGCGCAGCAGTTGTACCGCGCCGGGCGAGTCACCGTGCGTGCACACCGACTGGGCGTCCACGTTGAGCACGGAGCCGTCGACGGCGGTGATGGATCCGGTCTCAGCGACTTCGAGCACGCGCTTGACGACGTCCCCCTCATCACCCATCACCGCATTCGCCTCTCGCCGTGAGACGAGCGTGCCATCGGGGTTGTAGTTGCGGTCAGCGAAGGCCTCACGGATGACGGTGAGTCCTTTCTTCTCGGCGATGTCAACGGCGATGCCGCCGGGTAGCAGCATGACGGGGAGATCTCCGAAGGCCTTAATGCCGTCGATAACTGCGTGGGCCTGGGCCTCGTGGTGGACGATGGTGTTGTACATCGCGCCGTGCGGCTTGACGTAGACCACGCGGGTTCCGTTGGCCTGGGCTAAGGCTTGGAGGGCACCGATTTGGTAGGTGACTTCGTCGGCAAGCTCGGCAGGATCGTAATCGATGAAGCGGCGCCCGAAGGCTGCTGGGTCGTTATAGCCCACGTGCGCGCCGACGGTGACGCCTGCTTCTGCGGCCGCCTTGAGGGTGCCCGCGATGGAGTGCGGATCGCCGGCGTGGAAGCCGGTGGCGACGTTGGCGGAGGAGACGAGCTGGAGCATCGCGGCGTCATCGGCCACGGGGTTGCCGGCGGTGGTTTCGCCGAGGTCAGCGTTGAGGTCTATGTGCAGCGTGCTCATGACAGGAGGACACCTCTTCTATAGTTCTCGAATTGTTGAACAATCTATGGGTGCCTAGTGTAGTCCGCATCACGTCAGTTTGTGAAGTGTGTCCCGCAACTGCGTTGTGGGGGTAAGTGAAAGCGCCCCCGTGCCACAGGTTCTGTGGCGCGGAGGCGCTGGTATTAGGTGCCTGTGCAACAGGCGTTAAAGACTTAGAGCTTCAGGGCGTTCTTGACGAACGGGAAGGCAGCTGCGATGACGGCGAGAACGCCGGCAACGATAGCAGCGATGCCGAGCGGGGTCGGCTTGTTGTCCTCGGAAGAGAGCTCATCCTTAACGGAGCTCTTCTTGTCCTTATTCTTGTCCTTGTCCTGCTCGTTCTTGTCCTTGTCCTTGTCTTCGTCCTCGACAGGTGCAGGATCCTGGCGCTCGCCGTCGACGATATCGAAGTCGACCTTGCCCGGGCCGCCCTGGGAAGCGCCCCAATCGCCGAGGTCGATCGATTCGGAGTCGCACACTGCTGCGCCTTCCTTGGCCATTTGGAAGACATCGAAGCGGCTCAACGTGAGCTCTGCATTGTCGGTGGCCTGCCAGGCGAACTCGCTCACCTTCTTGAAGGTGTGGTCCTTGCCGTCAATTTTGACGGTGAACTCAGCCTTCGGGGTACCGCAGTTGGTAGTGGTGGCAGCTTCCTCAGCAGAGGCGACGGTGGTGCCAGCGAATACGAGAGAGCCAGTCAGGGTTGCGGCGAGCAGGCCGCGGGAGAAGTTATTCATGTTGTCTCCAGTAGAGATGAAATAGAAGTGAAAAATAGTGAATCGGAAAGGTTTTAGAACCAATCAGATAACCGGTATCGGCTGAGGTAAGAGTGTAGGTCGCTCGTGCAGCGGATGTCGCAGCTTTGAATATAAATTTGACTATTTTTAATCTGCCCCTTAGCTAACGGGTGTTTTCCGGACATCGAAAACACCCCCAATCACTTGAACGAAGTGATTGGGGGTGACTAGTCAACGCCGAAGAAATGGCGTTTTAGTGCTTCAGGTTAGAACGGAAGCTTGATGCCCAGTGCGCGTGCAGCATTCGGGACGATTGCAGCCAGTGCGCCAAGGACGCCAATGACGATTGCTGCGATGCCCAGGTCGGTCGGCTTGCCGTCCTCGGAGGACAGTGCATTCTTGATGCCATCAAAGGAGCTCTTGTCCTTGTTTTTGTCCTTGTCGCCCTCGGACTCGTCACCGTCGCCGTTTTCGGAGTCTTCGTCGTCGCCGTTGTCAGCGTCGTCGCCGCCGTCGCCGCCCTCAGACTCGTCGTCGTTGTCAGCGTCATCGTCGCCGCCCTCGGACTCGTCGTCGTTGTCGGCGTCATCGTCGCCACCGGTGTTGCCGTCTGACTCATCGTCGCCGTCGGTCTCGTCATTGTCGGAACCGCCGCCATCGTTGCCGGTGCCCCAGTCGTCGATATCGATAGATTCAGCATCGCATACGTCTTCGCCATCCTTAGCCAGGTCGAAGATATCGGCGCGGCTTAGCTCAACCTTTTCATCGTCGGTGGCCTGCCACAGGAATTCGCTGACCTTCTTGAAGGTGTGCTCCTTGCCATCAACGGTGGCAGTGAACTCGGCCTTCGGGGAGCCGCAGTTGGTGGTGGCAGCTTCCTCAGCAGAGGCGGCGGTGGCCCCAGCGAATGCGAGTGAACTGGTCAGGGTTGCGGCAAGCAGGCCGCGAGAGAAGTTAGACATAAGTACTCCGAGAATAGGTAGTAGGTGAAAGGGTGATGGAAAGTGGAATGAATCATTCCGTTAACCGGTACCGGTTGGGTTCGGAGTGTAACCCAGATCCCACGCCTGCGGCTGATGTAAGACGAAAAACCTTTGGTTTTCGGGAGTACTCCCCATGAACACACAAAGGCACCCCCAATCCACGCGATGGTGGTGGGGGTGCCTTGTGTGCTTAACGACGTCCCTTAGGACGTTCAAGCTTCAGTGATTAGAACGGAAGCTTGATGTTCAGAGCCTGAGCAGCGGCCGGAACAGCAGCAGCAATTGCGCCAAGGACGCCGAGGACGATGGCGGCGATGCCCAGATCGGTCGGCTTGCCTTCCTCGGAAGACAGCTTGGCCTTAATGTCGTCGAAGGAGCTCTTCTCCTTGTTCTCCTCCGGCTTCTTGCCGTCACCAGGGTTCGTGCCCTCCT
>NZ_KV805057.1:14000-48216 GCF_001811515.1 Corynebacterium sp. HMSC076G08
CCTCGGGCTTCTTGCCGTCACCAGGGTTCGTGCCGTCCTCCGGCTTCTTGCCGTCACCAGGGTTGTTCTCGCCCTCGCCCGGGGTGGGCTGACCCTCACCTGGGGTGTTCTCGTCCTCGCCCGGGGCCGAATTCTCCTCGTTGTCCTTGCCCGGGTTGGCCTCGTCGTCACCGCCGGTCTCGCCGTCGCCGGCCTCGCCGCCACCGTTCTCGGTGTCAGTGGTGGTCTCGTCGTCGCCGGCCTCGCCGCCACCGTTCTCGGTGTCAGTGGTGGCGGTGTTGGTGACGTCGTCGGGGTTCATGGTGGTGTTCTCCTCCGCGTTGGCGGCGGTGGCGCCAGCCAGTGCGAGGGAGCTCGCCAGGGCGGCAGCGGTGAGGTTGCGGGAAATGCGCTTCATATTATTTCTCCTGGGAATAGATCGGGGACGTCTTATGAAAGTGAAAAGGCGTCATCAGGCGATGTTCGTTATCGCTTACTGAATTCGACCTCCCACATGCTAACGAAGGTCGGAAAGGGATTGGTCAAGCTGTGAAAGGTTTTATGGGTACTCAACGACAGCTGCCAAGGGCTTATCAGCGCGCAATAATGTTTGCTGGCGCGGTTATGGTGCTACAAAAACGCGAAAAAGACTGTATGGCGGTGGTGCGGTCGGGGAGAAAGCGTGGGGTAGGAGCCGAGGATGTTGACAGGCGTTACACAGGGGATCTGCGCAAGGTTCTGGCGGCGGAGAGTTCGTTTATGTAGTGAGGCACGACATATCGTCGTATCGTTATGGGAGAGTTCACACACGCGATACCTCTTAAGGAGAACTCATGCAATGGACAAAAGTCGGCGCGGGCCTCGCCGCTGTCGTCGCCGCAGCTGGCCTGACCGCATGCGGAGGAGATGGATCCGGTGATGCGGCGGATGTTGATTTCATCAGTACCAACTCCACCGAACCCCAAAAGCCGCTCATCCCTGCAGATACCAGCGATGTGCCGGGTGCAACGCTCATCGACCTCATCTACTCGGGACTTGTGTACTTCGATGAGGACGGTGAGGTGCACAACGACCAAGCAGAGAGCATCGAGAAGACCGATGACGTGACGTACAAGGTCACGCTCAAAGAAGACGCGGTGTTCTCCGATGGCTCCCCGGTGCGTGCCCAGGACTATGTCGATACGTGGAACAACGCCGTAAAGAACAGCATGCTCTCTGCCTATTTCTTCGAGCCCATCAAGGGCTACGAAGAAGGAACAGAGAGTATGGAAGGGCTCAAGGTTGTCGATGAGAAGACGTTCACCATTGAACTTGATGAGCCCACGGCGGATTTCGAGACGCGTTTGGGCTATTCCGTCTTTTTCCCCATGCACGAATCAGCCTTCGATGACATCGACGCCGACGGCCAAAACCCAGTGGGAAGTGGCCCTTATAAGCTGCAGGAATGGAACCATAACCAAAATGCGATCCTTGTTCCCAACGAGAAGTATGAAGGTGACCGCAAGGCGCAGAACGATGGTCTGAACTTCGTGTTCTATGCCGACGCCAGCGCGGCCTATGCTGACTTGCTTTCGGGGAACCTGGATGTTTTGGATTCGATTCCGTCCTCGGCCATGGCCAACTTTGAAACTGATCTCGGCGAACGTGCAGTGAATGAACCTGCTGCCATCTTCCAGTCCATCACTATTCCCGCAGGGGATGAGAACTTTAGCGGGGAGGCGGGGGAGTTGCGTCGACAAGCACTGTCCATGGCCATTGACCGCGACGAGATTACCCAGACCATCTTCCAAGGGACGAACACTCCGGCGGTGGACTTCACATCGCCCGTGCTTAACGACGGCGCCACGGACATTCCCGGCAACGAGGTCCTGACCTATAGCCCGGACAAGGCGCGCGAGCTGTGGGCCAAGGCGGAGGAGATGAAACCGTTTGAGGGGCCGTTCACCGTGGCGTACAATTCCGACGGTAGTCACAAGGAGTGGGTCGATGCTGTCGTGAACTTCATTCGAAACACCCTTGACATTGATGCGCAGCCAGCGCCGTATCCGGATTTCAAATCGCTGCGCGATGAAGTTACGAACAAGACGATCGAGGGTGCGTTCCGCACCGGCTGGCAGTCGGTATACCCCTCGCCGTCGAGCTTCTTGGAACCGTTGTATGCCACGGGCGCTGCGACTAACGACGCCGACTATTCCAACCCCGAGTTTGATTCGCTTCTGAAGAAAGCGGCGGCGGCAGCCAACGAAGAGGAGAGTGTTGAGCGGGTCAACGATGCCCAAGCGGTACTCATGAAGGACCTTCCAGCAATCCCGCTGTGGTACACCAACTCCACTGGTGGCTACTCCGAGCGTGTCGATGATGTGATCTTTACGTGGAAGTCGAAGCCGCTGTATTACAAGGTGACTCTGAAGTAGATCGATACACGTCCTGCTACGTGAAAAGCGCTCCTCAACGATTGGTGGTGAGGAGCGCTTTTTCTTGAGCGGGCGGAGCTGTTAGAAAGGCAGCTTAATGCCCAGGGACTTTGCCACGCTCGGAGCGACAGCGGCGATGGCGCCGATGACGCCCAGGACAGCAGCGACGATGGCAGCGATGCCAAGATCGGTCGGCTCGCCGTCCTTGGAGCTGAGGGCTTCATCGAAGGAGCTGGACTCGTTGGTGCCGGTCGGCGCCTGCGAAGGGTCATCCGCTGGCTCCACGGGCTTCTCCGTCGGGGTGGTCGGCGTTGTCGTCGTGGACGTCGTCGAGCTCGGCGGGTTCTTGGCCAGGGATTCCTGGATTTCAGCGGCTGCGGTGTCCTGCTTGCCACAGGCAGCGACGTCGTCCTTGGCAATCGCCATGACCTCGGCGCGGTTCAGGGTCAATTCTTCATTGTCAGTGGCGCGCCAGAGTCCGAATTCCTCCTGCTTGAAGGTGTGCTCGGTGTCCTCGATGGTGGTGGTGAACTCTTCGGCTGGGGCCCAGCAGAAGTTGATTTCGGTAGCCGAGGTGTTGGTGGCGTTTGCGGTGGACTCGTCGGCGGTAGCGATGGTCGAGCCAATAACACACAGAGAGCCCGCCAGAGCGGTGGTGGCGAGAGCGAGTGAAGCCTTCTTCATGGGATTCTCCTAGAAATAGAGCGAAGGAAAGTGAAAGATAGAAAACCCTTGGTGTGCAGGGGCTATTCAACTATATTAACGCTACCTCAAGCGCTAAGCGCAAAACCGCGAGAACCGCGTTCCTCCATGCTCTTAAAAGTAAGGCCTGGAGGCACGCGGGGAACGCGGCGCAGGGACTCTTAGATAAAGAACTTGCGGCGGGCGGCGAAAGCGCCAGCTGCAATCATGGCTGCGATGGCCAGTGCGGCGAGGCCACGAGCAACGGTGTTGGAACCGGTCTCAGCGGAGATACCGCGCGACTGTACCTGGGACTTCTCGGCGGTGCTTTCGGCAACCTGACCACCCTGGGCGATGACCTCGTCCTTGTTTTCCTTGAGCATCTGCTCGGAAGCGGCCTTCTCCTCGGCACTCGGGGCGTCGTTCTGGGCTGCCTCCTGGGACTTCACGTAGGTCTTGCCATCCTTGGCCAGGTACCAGGTCACGCCACCGATGACGAGGGCGGCCGGCAGAGCCAGCCATGCCAGCTGCTTGGCGTCGAAATCGGAATCCTCGGCGGAACCGGCCGGGGGCTGGGAGCCGCCCGTCGGATCGGTCTCTCCAGAAGGAGGAGTAACAGGCTTGTCCTTGTCCTCACCGGCCCCCGGATTCTCGTTGCCGGTCTCGGGCTTCTCGCCGCCAGCCTCCGGCTTCTCCGGGTCATTCTTAGGAGCATCGCTGCCGTTGTCGATCGGGTAGTCAACCTGGGACGGGCCGGCCGGCGCCGGGTCTGGGTTGGCCGGTGCAGGGGCGTTGTCCTGAGAGTCCTCATCAACCGGGGCTGCTGGATCCTCGGCGGGGTTGTCGGCGGGGGCTTGCTTTTCCTGCAGGCGCTCCCATGCAGCTTGTGCCTGTTCTGCGGTGAGGGAGACGGAGCCCAGTGGATTGGTGCTCTTGTAGGTGCCGTCAGCCTGGCGCTGGTAGGTAGTGCCATCGAGTTCGAACTCAGCCGGCGCCGGAACCTGTGCAGAGGCAACGGCGGTGCCGCCCAGTGCGAGGGAGCCAGCCAGTGCGGCTGCGGTCAGAGTGCGGTGGATGCGCTTCATGTGTGTCTCCTAGTGGGTTTGTGAGAGGTAGTTCATCAGGCCAGAACCACAATAGTCACAATTTTCACATCAGTCACAGGGGTTACAATGTGGTAATCCGCAACTTTCGGGATGGAAGTCCCGCCACGCATGCCGAGTGTTCGATCGCTACGGGGTATCGTGCTGGGGGTTAAAGCGGCTGGTCATTGCCTAAGAGTCGTGGCTAATGTGGTCCTGCTGGTTGTGCGAATGTTCGACAATGACCTGCGTAAACAGGCATCCCCCCGTTATTGGGTAAAAACAGGCGGAGCCTAGTTCTGGGGCGCAGTCTCAGGTGCGGTTGTTACGCCCTCAAACTGCCAGCCCACCACCGCGTTGCGTACTGCAGAAGCCAGTGGGTTGGCCGGCTGAATGCAGCTGATGGTCAGCAGGCGGCCCGGTTTGGCATCGGCGCCCCAGATACTCTCGTCCTGCTCAAGGCCTTCCTTTGAAGGATCGTGCAGATCCGTGGCTATATACACCAGCCACTGCTCGCCGGAGTTCTGCGTGCGCAGATACAGCTTGTCGCCCACCGCGGCCTTGTGCTCATCGGCGCGGCCGTCGTAGAGGTTATTGAATACCGCCGGCACACCCGCGCCCGTGTGTCCAGCAATGACCACGATGTCCGGCGAGTCCGTACCAGGAAGCGTGTAAGGCTTATCGTCCGCGGTATAGGTGCAGGCCTTATTCATGGAGTCCGGGTTGATCTTATTGTCCTTAACCCTGCAGGAGCCCTCCTCGAATTTTGCGCGCACATCAATCGCTGGGATGTACATCTCCACCGCGGGGGAGGGCTCGATGACGGTAGCAGGCTCCGTTGCTACTTCTGTGGGCTGCGGTGCGGGTGTGTCTGGTTCCTGATTGAGCTTGAGCGCGGCGATAATGCCGACCAGCACCACCGCCACAATGGCTACGAGGCGGAGGCCACGGCTGTCGCTGGGCTTGCGATGGCGCGCTGTGACCTGGTTTGACCGGCGTCGTGGGCGGTTGGGCTGCTGCTTGGCGACGGCCCCCGCGCGGCCGTATGAGGAGCGGCTTCGGCGGCGGGCGCGTTCTGCGCGGAGATCGATGCGGATTCCCTCTTCCGGCAGACGGTAGTTATCGCGCCGCGCCGAGTAGCGAGAATCCATGGTGTGCTCCTGAGGGATAGATGATTAGAAAAATACAGTACTACCCGACGGCAAGCTGATAGCGCAGCGCATAGGTGATAAGCCAGTGGGTGGACATGAAGTGGCCGTCGACAAGCTGCGGCCGCGCGCTGGCCACCAAGGCTTCGGCGCGCGGCAGGGCCGAGGCGTCGAAATGCTCGGCGAGCTCAACAATCATCCACGCCCTTGTGAGTGCCAGGCCGTAGAGATGGGCTAAGCGGCCATCGGTCGGGTCGAGTACTTCTGGGATATCGGTAAGGAAATCCAGTGCTTCGGCGCGGTGGGGGAGGAAACCGTCGAACCACTGCGGGAAGTCCGGGAGAACGCGCGACATGAGCAGAGCCTCAGATAATCCGTTAGAGAGGAAATCGTGCCCGGACAGCTCCCACTCGAGTGGGTAGGCGCGGTCATCGCCGAAAAGGCGAACCGCAGCCTTGCGCACCGAATCCGCCAGCGAATCCTGCCCGATCTTCTCCGCGGCCTCGAGGATGAGGAAAAGGTTGAAGGCGGTATTGGAGTGCATGCCGTGGAGTACTGGTTGGTTGAGTGAACCGAGCCAGTCGTGGCAGTGCTGCGCGGTGAGCTCGACGAGCTTGTCCATCGATTCGCTGGGACGGATGGAGGCTAGTTGCAACAGCCAAGCGCGCCCGTAGGGCATCTCATACCCGGGGTGTTCGACAAGGTAGTTGTATTCGATGGTGAGGGCTTGGGGGCTGAGGCGATCGTCGAGGAGCGTGGCAAGACTGGTGGGAGACTTGGGCCCGAGCATGGTATCCAACAGCGCCCCGGAATACTGCATGTGGACGCTGGAATGCCAGTCGAAACAGCCGTAGAAACTGGGGTGCAGCTCGCGTGGGCGCACGGTGCAATCATCAGCTGAGCTGCTCGTGTGGTGCATTGCGGCGGGAAATTCGCGCTCGAGGGCGTCCACAATTGTCTCCGCCCAGGTTTTGGCCCAATTCTCTAGCGTGGTCATGCGTCAAGTATGACAGAGACCCCGGACATCTATCACGACCTGCAGTTTCGTGGTTGTGTGCTACAGGGAAAGTGCAGCCTTCAACTGCGGGAGGAAAAACTCTGCTGCTTTAGCAAGCCCAGCCACCGCCGCGGTGACGAGAGCAACGACGCCACCGGCTGCGAGCAGGGAGAGGCGCTTTTCTTTCGCGTCAATCTGTTCAAGTTCGTGCTCATGCTCGTCGCGCAGCGCGTCTTTGACGTTGATATCCATGTTGAACTCGCCCCATGCCTGGGAGGCGGACCGATATTCCTCTTCGGCTGCTTTTATCTCTTCCGCTGAAGCGCCGGAGTTCTTTAGCTCTTCCAGCTTGAGGCGGGCGTCTTCAGCGTTCTGCCACATCTCTTTAGCCCGGGCTTCATCTTCTTCAGATGGCTTGTACTCTTCGGCCCCGTCTGCCTTGCTGCTAAATGCGCTGAAGCAGTCTTCGCGCAAGCACCGAGAGGATTCCACGTTGAGCTCCTGTGCCGTCGCAGTAGGAACCGCTACGAGGCCTGCGGCGATGACTGTTGCCATTCCAAGGCCGGACCGGCGATGCCACGAATTCATAGAAGTCTCCTTCAATAGGGAAAGTAGGGAAGCGGCTTTACTGTATCGCGGGACGCGTCCGAGCGCTGAAAAATGGGAGGGTTCTGTTGGTCAACAAGCCATTCTTTCCTGACTGTATAGCCAGAATTCGGCTGGTAATTTTCGAGGCAGTCGAACAAAGGATCGATTGTGTGAGTTATTGTCTTAGCTTCTTTCTAATGTGTAAAGCAGACATTTGAAGCGTTGGGGAATCGGTTCATTGTGGGGCGCAAGGGTGTCCACAGCATAGGATGCAGTTCACAGAAGAGGACTGCTGCACAACTCACGAGGGGGAGCCATGAGGTTCTTAGAACAAAAGCCGACAACTTTTAGTAAAGGGCAGATACATCGAATAGGCAGTGCGCTGCGCGCTGGGAAAGAGATCGATGAGGGGCTATACCGGCTCATATTGGTTCAACAGTCTGCCTTATGCGACCATCTTGAGTCCTTGGCCGTATCAGCATTGAGTAAATCGGGTGTGCCACTGGAGCGTTCGACAAATGCCGTTGTGGAGCCGGATTCGAATCGTTTCTTCGTAGGATCGAGGGTTAAGACCCGGCCAGTGCTTGTTGAGAAACTAAGGAGAATGCCGAGCTTTCCGCTGGAGAGCATCCACGATTTTTCGGGAGTGCGAATGGACTTTGATGTCTCGCTTTCGGAGCAAACAAGAGTCGCTGAAATACTTGCCCAAGACCTTGAAGAGCAAGGCGCTGCTCGCGTCAAAATTCAGGATATGAGAGAAAAGCCGCACTCTGGGTATCGGGCGATCCATCTGCACATTTATTCTCCGGCAGGCCGTGCCGAGTTCCAACTACGCACAGCACTCCAATCACGATGGGCCAACCTCTACGAACTGGCTGGTGACTTATACGGTCGGGGCATTCGATACTTGGAGTTTGGTGAGCAAGTACCGCGGCAATTCAATACCCAGGTCCGCTCACTCCATGAGCTTTCAGACGTTGTGTACAAAGTGGAGAGGTATTTCGATGCGCTTTCCCCTCCGTTTGCCGAGCATATCCTCGAAACAGTAGGGCTGCGTGAAGCCCGTTTATTGCGGCAAAAGACTTCTACGATGTTGGATAGATTCATTAGTCGGCTCGACAAGAGATGGGCAGACAATGGGTCGGAAAGGAGCGAATAGCATGCCGGCTTTTCTCATCAAGTATCACCGCCCGACGGGTGCATTGAATGTTACCGAGTTTGGAACCTTGACTGAGGCAACTCTTGCCCGTCATGACCTTGATCAAATCAACGATGACCCCGATGTTGAACTCGTTGCTATTGGTGCTACGAACTTGGAATCCGTCCGGCACACGCATGCGCGTTACTTCTTCCGTGAGAAAACCGCGCCGCCGTACCCTTTTGTGGCTTAAGTCCGGCGGCTCTGAATAGCGCTGCGAGAAGAGATTAGCTGCGCAGGATCTTCTCCATGGCCTTGCCTTTGGCGAGCTCGTCAACGAGCTTGTCCATGTATCGAATGTTTTGTATCAGCGGGTCCTCGATGTCCTGCACCTTGTATCCGCAAACGCTCCCGGTGATAAGTGAGCGGGACGGGTTGAGATGTGGTGCCTGTTCGAAGAATTCCTCGAGGGTGACCTTCTCCTCTCGCGCCCGCTCTAAGCCCTCAACTGAATAGCCAGTGAGCCAGGAGATAACTTCGTGGAGCTCGTTGACAGTCCTGCCTTTGCGCTCTACTTTGTTGACGTAGTGCGGGTAGATGTCGGCGAAGGGCACGGAAAAGATGCGGTGGGACATAGGGGCGCAGTATATCCATTGTTGCTGGTTTAGCCGTGCCACAGCGTGGAAATGGGCATTGCCCATAGGTTCTTGCCCATTGGTAGGACGTCTTTGCCCGTATACAGGACGATTCCTGCGCGGAAGGAAGCGCCTGCAACCTGCTGAAGATAGCGCAGGCCGGCAAAGTCTTTCGGCTGGATCGACATCGCAGCTTTGACTTCGATGCCAACGATGTCCCGGGATCGCGATTCCAATACGAGGTCCACTTCTTTGCCAGTGGACGTACGAAAGTGGAAGAGGCGATAGTCAATCGAAGACCAGGCCTTCTGCTTCAAGAGCTCGTTGGCGACGAAAGCTTCACAGATACCTCCAGTGATCGTGCTGGAGATATTCATCTCCAAAGCCTCTGGATCGAGTCCTGCAAGGCTTGTAGCAAGTGCGGTATCCGAAAGAAAGACCTTGGGCTTAGAAATTGCCCGCTTCTCTAGATTGGTTCCCCAAGACGGCAACTGGTTGAGCAAGAATACGTCACTCAATGCAGTCACATAGGTAGGGACCGAGCGTTGAGGAATATCGAGCGCGCGCCCAATGTGTGCAGCTACAAGCTCCGCAGTTCCTTGTGCCGCCAACTTGTTGAGAAGATTGCTCAAGCGGTCGGGGAATTGAATGCCGTAGAGCTCGGCAGCATCCTTCGACAGTACTCGTTCAATGTAGGCGTCGAACCAGCGGTGCTGTCGCCGCCGGCTAGCATCTCTAAGCCCTGGGAAACTCGGTGTGCAGAAGAGCTGAAAGTAGTCACTCCGGGAAGGAGTAAACGTGGGATTCAGCCCTGAATCCCCTAATGACCACACCCGTCCGGCAAAGTCATCGTAGATGCCCAAGCGTTCACCCACGCTAAGGCCGTGAAGGCGGATTGTTTCTGCACGGCCAGCGAGCGACTCTTCAGCTCCTGTGAGACTGAGGAGATTCGACGACCCGGTGAGGATAAAGCGTCCTGGTCGTCGATCTTCTTCGAGTGCGCCTTTGACTGCGCGAAAGAGCTCGGGCGCGCGTTGAATTTCATCAATTGCTAGTGTCCCCTCGGGGATCTGCCTGACAAACCCGTCTGGGTCCTCTTGTGCAGATGCCAGCGAAGCGCTCTCATCAAGATTAAAGAACCTATGCTCTTTATCTTCGAGCAATTGATGAACGAGGGTGCTCTTTCCTACCTGGCGTGCGCCAGAAATGGTCAGCACAGGCGTATCCGACAGGATTTCCTCCGCCAGATCTTGTGCGTTTCTATGTAGAAAAGAATCAGTCATGACAGTCAATCTACCTGCGATGTTGCGGTTCTGCAAGGCTCTCGTTGCCGTTTTGCAAAGAACTCATTGCCATTCTGCAATTCCCGCGTTGCCGTTCTGCAAGGGGGCCGTTGCCGTTCTGCAATGCTTGCGTTGCCGTTCGATCACGCTATGAAACGCTGAAAAGAGGGCACCCCTCAGCCGTCGTAAAGCAGCGCGAGGGGTGCCCTCTGTGGCGGGGCCTGGGGGAGGTGAGCTAGTTCAGTTAGTTCCAGACGGGGGCGTCGCCAAGCTGCAGCTCGGAGTAGCGCGCCTCCGGAACGGTGGCGGAGTAGGGCTTGCCCACAGCCTCCCATTCCTGATCAGCGTTGCAACGTACGTCCTGGCCGTCAGTGTCGAGCATGGTAAAGCCCCACACCAGCTTGCCCTGGGAGTTCGCCGGCAGCGTGTACGGGCCGACCTTTTGGTCAAGCTTCCAGTGCTGCTCGTGAACGTAGGTGAAACCGTAGGTCTGGGTGAGCACCTTGGCCAGCTCGTCTTCGCCCTTGATGGAGCCGGAGATCTCGATCGTCTGCGTGCGCGCTTGGGTCACGGTGTGGCTGACCGGAACGGGCTCATCGTTGCGGTTGGCCACGCTGGTGGCATCCGTCTGCTTGAACCAGCGGCGGGTGGCGGTGACATAGGTGCCGTTCTCACCGGGTGTTGCGCAGTGAGTGCCCGGCTTGTGGTCCTCATTCCAGCGCTGGGGCAGCTCGAAGTCCCCGCCGAAGTCCGCGGCGTGGGCAACGGGAGCGGCCGCCAGCAGGCTCAGCGCAGCGAAAGCGCTCGCGGCAGTGCGCGCGATGGACTTCTTCAGCACGACTTAGCCCCAATCGTTGTTGTCGCGGGTGGAGACCTCCACGTGGCGCTCCTTCGGCAAGGTAGCGGTGAAGGTCTCACCGTTGGCCTGCCAAGTGTTATCGGAACCGCAGATGGTCTTCTGGCCCTCAAAGTCGGAGACAACCCAGCCAGCGCGCATGACGGCGGTCTTGCCCGGGGCGATGTTGTACGGGCCGACCTGCTCGCCGACCTCGTAGGACTGGGAGTCGGTGTAGCTGGAGGAGAAGGTGAAGTTGATCAGATCCAGCAGCTTGAAGTCCACGCCGGCGGAAACGTTCCAGGTCTTGGTCTTGGTTTCCTTGATGGAGCGGGTCACCGGCAGCGGCTCATCGTTGTAGTTGGAGATGGTCCAGGAGCCAGCGGAGCCGTCGAAGTAGGTGCGCTTGATCTCTACTGTCTGGCCGGTATCACCCGGGTTGGTGCAGTGCTCACCAATGGTGGTCGGGTTAGCCGGGCCCAGGTCACGTGCCGGAAGAGCGTTGGCGGCTGGGGTAGCGATCAGGCCGCAGGCGATGGCCACGGCGGCGGTGGTGGAAGCAATCTTGGTCTTGAACATGTGGGTGTACTCCTTGGATGAAAAGTAGGGAAGTGCTTAGTAGATGGTTTGGGTCGGAACAGGAAGGTTGCGGTACTCCTCCGGGGTGACGTCCTCGGTGCGAGTGGAGCCGTCCTTGCCCGTGATGGTGGCCTCCGCCCAGAAGCCGCTGGGAGCGGTGGTTTGCTTGTAGTTGGAGGTCAGGCTGTATTTTCCGTCCTTGCCGCAGTGGATTTCGCGGTAGTTGATGCGGGTCATGGTGGTGCCGTACTCCACGCGCACGCGCTCACCAGGGGCCAGGTCGATGTGCTGCAGCTCGGTTCCCACCGGCATGTAGGCGCGCTTGACCGCGCCGACGGATTCCAGCCAGCCCTTCGGAATATCGCCGCGGTTGCCCTGCCAGTTGGTGTAGGGGGCGTGCTCCGCGCCGACGACGAAGTCAGTAACCGGTGCATACTCATAGTCACCCTTGGACCAGTTGAGGAAGTCCGTGGAGTAGCCCGGCTTGCGGAAGGTCGGCGCCACCGCGGTGATATCCAGCGGGTACCAGGAGCTATCGCGGCCCTCGCAGGTCTCGCCCTCCTTGGGCCAGGAGGGATCGCGCTGCAGTTCCTCGGAAGGCTGCATGATTTCATCCTTCTTCGGATCCGCAATCTTTTCCAGACTGGGGCCAGATACGGAGGTGTAGTTGCCCTCGATGGGCTTGGAGTTCGCGCCCGGGGAGCGGGAAGGGATCTCCATGGCCAGGTCCGAAACGGAGCCGTCCGCCTTGATGATGTAGGCAAAGGCATAGCGCTCGGCCGGGCCCTTGCCGCGGATGACGTTGGCACCCGGCATGTTCTCTAGGCGGTCGTCGTTACAACCGACGAACATAGAGATGAAGTCCTTTTCCATCACGCCGTATTCCACGCGGAAGGACTCGCCCGGCTTGAGCGTGATAGGGCCGAAGGTTTCCTTCTCCTGCCAGCCGTTGCTTAGCTTCAATCCGATATCGGACTTGGCCGTGGTGTCCCACCCGGAAGGCATCGTGGCCTTGGAGTTGGCTTCAATCTTGTGGTTGGTGCCCGTTTCTACCGAAGCGGTATAGGGCACTTCTTGGTCAGTGGTGTTCTTGAACTGCAGGGTACCGTCGCTCAAGTAACGGCGGCCGGTTTCGGCAAAGTGCCACTCGGGTGTGGCGTTGTCTTCGCCTGCTGCGCTGCAGCTCTTGTAGAGGTTAGTAATGGGGTAGGCCTGTGGCATGGGCGGAATGTCGGCCGCCTGTGCCGCAGGGGTAATGCAGGCCGCGGCTGCCGCCAGCGGTGCAAGCGCACGCAGTCCCTTAATAAGCACCTGTGTACCGTCCTTATATTTTGTTAAAGAGTAAGGAAAGATTCATAAAATCTGGGTACATCTTAGGAGGCGCTGGGTAGTCCGGCAATAGGTTTGTGCGGGCCTTCAAGGAAAAGTTAGGGGTGTAAAGTAACTTCCTTCCAGCCTTTTGACCTTTCGTTCACAAACTTGTGATTACCCAATATGGAGGGTAGTCGCACGCCGGGGAGGCGGCTTTTGTTCTTAGAACAGGTCCCAGATGGTAATGCCCAAAATGACTGAACCCAGGGCAAAGACAAAGTAATTCCATGGGTCATTCCGGAATTTCTTGTACTCCTTGACCTTGTGAAACATGTACACCGGCAGCAAGAAGATGAGAATTGCATCAAACACGCCGCCCACCAGGTAGATGAGATTGAGAATCGGCGGATTAAACACGGAGACCGCAGTGCCGGTGATGAAAATGAAGACGTAGACAATGGTTAGCAATGTACGTCGGTTGACCCGGTTTGCTGTACGCGGAGCCAGCAGGCCAACCATGTAGGCGGTACCTTCTTCTGCGCCGAGCATTGTTCCAAAGTAGGAGGTCACGATGGCGAAGATGACAATTAATGGGGCCAACACGGCCAGCGCGTGAACTCCGGTGACATTGGCAAAGTAGGACAACACCGGAATGTTTTGCTCGGAAGCCTCCCGCATACCGTCAGCTCCCAGCGCCAAAACGCATGACCAGACAAAGAACATGGTGAAGATGACCAGCAGCGCGGCCGTGTAGAGCTCAATGCGCGAGACTTGCTTTTCGGTGTTCTTGCCGTAAGTGGATTGCATATCCACTGACATTTGCGATAGCGCCGCCATGTGGGAGAAGGAGAAAGCCAGTACGGGGAGAATAAGAACGGCGCCGAGCAAGATATATGGCCAGCTTCCGTCTTTGTAGTCCACGTCCAGGAAGGAATGAAAATCCCACTGGGGGATGAGGTAGATCGACGTTGCCGCAAGCGAAATGATGAGCGGATAAACCAGAATTTGTGCCAACCAGAGCATAGGTTTGCGCCCGATAGCGAAAATGCCGGTGAGAGTGCCCACGCACAGCACTGAAAGAACCCAGCGGTTGATGGAAGGTCCATGGAGCTGGTTAACAATGAAGCTGTCGATGGCATTTGTTACGGAGATGGCATAGATGAATACCGTGGGGATGTTGGCCAGGGAGTACATCAACGCCACGAACAAACCTGTGTTGCGTCCAAGGTACTTGCGCACCAGTTCCAAGATGTCCAGCCCGTAGTCCTGGGTGGGTGCACCGGCGACAATGCGGGCATAAGTGCGGTGGGAGAAATACACCAAAGGGAAAATGATCACCGTGGCGAAGGCGAGCGGCCAGAAGCCAAAGGCTCCTGCCTGTAGCGGCAGAAAGAGGATTCCGGCACCCATCGCGGTGCCAAAAAGCGCAAGAACCCAACTCAGCGCCGTGCCTTCGGACTTCGGTGGTGTGCTCGCAGGTTGTGTGGAATCCCCCAAGTCGGTGGTATGTGCAGTGGTGTCGGCTTTGGACGAAGTCATAAAATTCTTTCTAGTAATCGACGGCCTCGCGGACAATTGGGCAGGTCATACAGTGCCCGCCTCCTCGGCCGCGCCCCAGCTCTGCCGATCCGATCTCTACTACCTCAATGCCGGCGGCACGCAACTTGGCGTTGGTGTGTTTGTTGCGGTCATAGGCCACCACCACGCCGGGTTCGATAGCCACGACGTTGTTGGCATCATCCCACTGCTCACGGGCGGCAGCGTAGGTATCGCCGCCTGTTTCGATGACTTCGAAGGCGCCAATGCCCAGCGCCTTGGCGACGACCTCGAGGAAGGACTCGGTGGGCAGTTCGACGTCGAAAGGCGCCGTGCTTGTCGAAGGATGCAGGACTATCGGCCGGATGGTGTCTACCACCTTGGGGTAGGCGGTGACCTTGTCGGCGTCAAGGAACGTAAGCACGGTGTCGAGGTGCATGGAGGCGCGCTCCTTGGCCATGGCCGCAATGATGACCTTGGTGGCGGCGCCTTCCTCAAATAGGCGCATGGCCAGCTGACTTACGCCCTGCCAGGTGGTGCGCTCACCCATGCCTACCAGTACGATGCCCTTGCCAATCGGCATGATGTCACCGCCTTCCAGTGCCGCAAGCCCCGGTTCCTCATCGGTGTTGCCGTACCAGAACTTGAAGTCTGCCTGCGCAAACCGCGGGTGATAGTTATAAATAGCGCGGGTGAGCAGCGTTTCCTGGTGGCGCGCTGGCATACGCATGGGGTTAAGGGACACGCCGCCATAGATCCACGCCGAATTGTCCCGCGCGTACTGCGTATTGGGCAATGGGCGCAGCGCAAAAGCGGACGGCCCGTAGACTTCACGCATGGCGTCGATGGTGCCGTGACCCAGGCCCTTCGGGATTTCGGCGAAGGGTAGTCCGCCAATGAGGAGTTCGGCCAGGCGTGCAGTGGGCATCTCATTGAACCAGTGGCGCAGCTCGCCGCCAATGCCCGCACCCACATTCTTATCGAGGAGCTTGTAGTCGAGGATGAAATCCCGCCCACCCGGGGTGTCCAGGGTCTCTTTCAAAAGCTTGTGCATTTCCAGAACCTCGACACCGTAGCTGCGCAGCTCGGCGACGAACTCCGCATGGTGTTTCTTGGCTTCGTCGACCCAGAGGACGTCGTCGAAAAGCAGCTCAGCGCAGTTACTGGGGGTGAGCCGCTCGTGCGCGAGCCCGGGTGCGCACACCATGACTTGGTGGAGTTTGCCGACCTCGGACCAGACTCCTAACGGGGAAGCTGCCATGTTTCTGAAACCTTTCTTGACGCCTGCACGGCGCCATCCTGCAACGTGGTGAACTGGTTCACCGGAACTATTGGTCTGTGAACTACACGACAAGTTTATGGACGCCGAATATTTTTTCAAGCCTCGCGTGGGTGAAAGAAAGCCCACGTAGATGGAGGTTTTACGGCGCTCTGCATAATATTATTCACTTTTATTCATGTATTGCGGTGGGGGAGTGGGCGCACTCTTGCTGGGCTTGCCGACGCCCCACCCCTCCATCACTGCGACGACCCTAGCGGTGGCGGAGACCGCAGACCGACAGTGAGCCGGATGCATAACTTTGGGTGGGGTGGAAACTCTGCGCGAATATTAGGGATCGGGGTGCGGGGGTAGGCGTGGCGTGCAGCGCACGGGGGATCGGGGCGTTTCCGCTACTGCGAATCGAAGTCCTCAACAATGAGGCTTGCCGCATGCGCACGGAGGTAGTCGCGCATGTATGGCAAGGCGAAGTCGACTTCGCCGTGGCCCGTGGTGGTGATCATTTCGGCGTCGAGAAGCCGGCGGCGATAGTTGCCTACATAAGAATCAGTCTTATTGAAGCGTGCCTTGATATCCGCCATCTTGGCAGGGCCATCGCTTTGGGCCATGTAAACCAAAAAGCTTCGGTCGACAGTGGAGAGATCCGAGAGCGCGGGCTCATGAACAAGTTGGCCGAGCTTTCGCTGTGCTGTTGCGACTCCGCGTTGGGCAGCGTCGATAGAAATCTCGGTACCTCCGTCAGTGGTACGTTCCTTTTCCCTGAATGAGCACTGGCCGACTAGCTGAATCATGAATGGGTACCCATGGCATGCTTCAACCGCGGTTTCCAAAGCGTCCTTTGACCACGAGGCTGCGGTGCTGTGAAGGGGTTCCTCCAGCGCCTCGCGAACATCCGAATCGGAGACCCTGCCAAGTTCGATGCGGTTAGCGCGGCGAAGAAAGGTCACGGGATTGGCATCGCCGCGACTGTTCAGCTTCTCGGAAAGCAGCGGCCTAATCGAGGACGGGATACCTGCCATGACAACGGAAGTGTCTTCGCCTTCGCGAACCAGATGTTGAATTGTGGCGCCGAACTCTATGAGCTCTTGGCTTCGTTGGTGGTGCATTTCATCCAATGTCACGAGCACACCACCAGGCTCCTGGCGGGCTTTTCGGTCAAGCTCACGTTTATAGGCCAGTAAATCCTTTAACGCATTACGTAGCGAGTACGTTGATTCCGCAATGGCTCGCGTATCCCAGTTGAGCCCGCCTCCAATGCCGAGGATGGAGACGTTGAGACCTTTGAGCTGCTTCCTGTCTTTAGTCAAGAGTTGAATGATGCTGCTGCGCAGTCGCTCAACGAAACCTGTCGTTGCAGTATCGCTGAGCGTGAGCCAACCGCGCGTGAGCGCTTCGTCTTCGAAGGCGTTAAGAAGGACTGTCTTTCCGATGCCGCGAGGGCCGATGATGAGCGAGATCCTCTCATGGGCGCCGGGGCCTTCATCGAGCGCGAAACCGAAATCACGAATGGCATCACTGCGGCCAACCAGCAATGGGGGAGTGGCGCCGAGGGTAGCCGTAAAAGGGTTGGTGTGTTTCGGATTCATGGCACTCACTCTAGACCACAAAGCTTTTGAAGTCTTGTGAAGTTTATGAAGTTTATGAATTCTTTGAAGTTTATGAAGAGCTGTGAAGTTTGAAAGAGGGGCCGCACCGCTAAGCAATGGGAAGTGGCGGCGCGGCCCCGGAGTGATAGGGAAGAAGGGCGGATTCCCAGCCTTCTGTGTAGGGGGCATCGTTGACATTAGGAGCGGGGCCGGACATCGCTGCGAATAAATCGAACACGCGAATCGAACGTCCAGTTGGACGAAACGGCAAGCTAGCACGTGCTTGGCCAACAGCATTCCTGAGCCACGTACTGTAAACGTATGGCTCAGGATGCTTTGGAACCCATTTCGGCACTGCCGCGCGGTGAGTTTGCCTTCCCGGGCCCGCTTCGCGACGCCCTCGTCACCGCCATCCTGGACGGCACCAAAACCACTACGTCATCCTTGCTGGTTGAACACTCGCGCGGCCACGACCCGCGCGAGGATGTCGGCACCCTAGAGGCCGTCCTCGACTCACGCGACAACGTGGTGTGCGTCATCCGTACCACCGAGGTTTACGTGTGCCGGCTTGTGGACGTCAGCGACGAGCACGCCATCGCCGAGGGCGAGGGCTACGCCGATGCCAGTGAATGGCGCGCCGGGCACGAGCAGTTCTGGCGTTCACCCGAGTTCGTTGAGTACATCGGAGAGCTAGATATCAACGATGACACCCAGGTGGTGTGTCAGCGTTTCACCGTTGATGGGCGGTACCCGGTTAGGGCATTGGAGCCGTGGAGCTCTTGAGGGAATAGTGGAGATTTACTGCTAAGGACACGAGTCAAGCAGTGTGGAGGTTTTCTTGAGCCGAAACCGCGATGTGTAGCTATCCGCAAATCAAGAAAGATTGATCGAGCGCAGTACCGATTCTCGAAAGGCTCGTGGCGTTGAATTGAGCGACACGCTACGAAAGGAGATGCGGTGTCCGTCGAGATTGAAGTCAACGTCGCTTTCGTTAGCTGCGGTTGCATAAAGCATCATTCCAGAGGCATGCGTCCATTCCCCACCACGGTGTTCTTGACTGCGCAAGTAGGCATATAGCTGATACATGTGCTCGTTCTTGAGTGTGAGCGCGTCTGTGAAACGAGAGGTAGCAAAGAGGTCGGTGAACTTGGCGTCCACAGTGACTAGCTTTCCCTCTGGTGACCGGAGCATGATGTCCGTCAGCATTCCTGGGATAAAAGGTGAAGAACTGTCGGTGTTCCAGGCGAGGCGCTCTGCACCAGAGACTCGCCACCCTAAAGGGGAAAGATGATAGCGAAAAACACCGAGTAGAGCGTGTTCAAATAGAGCACGCAACTGGGGCTGAGTCATTTCGGCCCGAGTAAAAGCGTGTCCCGTCTTGCCTTTGGCAGGAATTGCAAAATCGAGGAGTAGTTGTGCGATATCGAGCACGCTTCGGTCTGCGGGGAGGAGACGTGCGGAAAGTTGAGGAGTGGTTGTTGGAAGAGAGACACCTGCAGCGGCGAGGCGTGAGGAGAGCCGCCGACAGCGTTGGGCGAGCTGGGGTGAGCTCTGGGCGTGCATAAGAACCAACCCTGTTTCGAGTGCTGTGCGTAGAAACTGATTGACCGGACTATCGGTAGTCAGTTCATTGAATCGGCAGGCTACGAGCCCCTTTTCCAAAAGCTGTTCGCGGGCTGTTTGTAGCGTATCGATGCGGCCTCGCACGCGTGCTAGGTTGCGTTCCCCAATGGTGAAACCGCGGGTGAGATCGTGGCGCAAGCGCTTTTCGACGCTGTCACACAACATTTCTACCACAAGTTCTGCAAGTTCAGTGTCGTGTTTATCCACGTCGCCATCGACAATGCTGCCGTGAGTGTAGGCATGTGAGGCATAAAGCTGCAGCAACCACACGCTCCGAATTGGAACGTGTATCTCCTCATTCCGAATTTCTTTAGCGAAGAACATGGAGAGCATTCTCCAAGGCAGAATTGTTGTCGAACCAGTACTCGGTCAAAAGAGGCTTTAGCTCCGATTCGATGACGTTGTCGAACCACGACATCGTGGCGGAGTAGGAACTGTCCTTGAGTTCGCGCAGCGGAGTGACAAAACTATGCCCAATTTCGTACGCAGGACCCAACGTGAAATCATCGGAGATGAGTTCGTTGACAGCGTTGAGACGCTGGGCAATATCGACCAGAGCCGAATCGTCACATTTGCGATGCTCTATACAGAAGCGACGCCACGCAGCATTGAGTTGAGGGCGCAACGTAATGAAGGCAAACCGGCGGCGCAGTGCCATGTCGAGCATGGCCAAAGACCGATCTGCTTGGTTCATTGTGCCGATAATGTAGAGGTTCTTCGGCAAGAAGATCGTCTCTCCGTCGGGCGAGTACAGCGTGGTTAACGCATTTTCTGGGTTGCGCTTGTCTGCTTCAAGGAGCGTGAGCATGTCACCGAAAATCTGGGCTGGGTTTCCCCGGTTGATCTCTTCGATGACGACCACATGCGGTGTGGTTTCATCCTCGTTGGCTTTGTCTACTGCTTTGAGGAGCGGGCCTTTAGCGAGTGTGAGTTTGCCGTCTCCACTGGGTCGGAAACCTTGAATGAAGTCTTCATATGACATTGAAGGGTGGAACTGAACCGCAGTAGTGGATTCATCGGAATCTGTACCGCACAGGATGTGCGCTAGCTGACGAGCGACCCACGTCTTGCCGGTACCAGGAGGACCTTGAAGAATAAGATTCTTTTTCTCACGTAGCCGATTCATCATGAGTTCAATTTCTTCGCGGGGGATGAAACAGCCCAGCTCAAGAAGATCATCGATAGTGAAGCGTTCATCCTCGTCAGGTTCTTCCGCGGCGGTAATGGATTCCCCGGCTTCGGCAGCATTGGCAAGGTCCCATGCTTCATAGGACAGTGCATAGAGCGTCGCCGGTTCTATCTCGGAATCCGCAATATAGGCCCGAACCTCATCAATAAAGTCAAGATATTCTTGTCCATTCGTGACAGTGGTCGAGGGGTTGCGCCCGAGCGCCGCTGTGCTTCCGAGGAAGCGGCTGTTAACCGAGTCCAAGGACAGGAAAACATCTGGACACGCCATGAAAAGGACCATGGTATATCGGACCATGCCTCTGCCAGCTGTTGCGTTATCAAATGATGACGTGAAAGCAACCGCATTTTCAGCTGAAGGTTGCGAGGAGTAGGCAAGTGCGGCATCAAGAAGTTTCCAGATTCCGTCATAAAACCTTCTGTTCCCCACGTCTTCGGACTTTGCTTCAAAACGTGAGTTGAGGTTATTAATGCGAGGAAGTCCGGAGAAGTCCCGCGGCACTGGGGACTCAAGGTCAAAAGTCTCTTTTATGGCGGAGCATAGAGCGATACGGTTTGGATCGGAGATCTGTCGGGCTAACGTGCCGAGCACCGTGAAGGGATCGATGTCGTTTGCTTCTTCAGCTCCTTGTTCGGTGTACCAGGTCCATAGGTGTTTGAAGAGGGAAGGCCTGTGTGACAGGTTTGCGGCGTCTCGCAGCGCGGATAGCAGAGCTCCTCGATCTCCCGAGTAATCGAGGAGCTTGCGTGCGAACTCACCAAAGAAAGGAACCCAATCGAATGAGGGGGCTTCGCTGCGCTCATCCGAAGAAAGCGCGTCAGGGTCCCCAAGGCCGGCGATAACCGAGTTCAACCTTTCGAAAGCATTGTTGCGCTTTATTTTTAGCAGCGTTTGAATAGCGCCGAGCGAGTTCCTTAGGTCCTCACCGAGTTCGTCTCGGTAAAAGTAGTCGGAAGCCCACTCAATAGGCCTGACATGCCGGAACTCCACGGGTGCTTCTGGGCGATATTCATACGGGCCAGATACGTAGCCGTAGTAGATCCGGTTTCTTTCATGCTTACTGGGCATGAGAACGAGATCGCCCATTTGCATTTCGTTCTTAAACCGGTTGAGCTGCCCGGCAAGGTTGCTAATAGTTCCAGCTTTCATTTCAGGATGCTCGGTACGCATTGCCGACTTAATATCCGCTAGTGTCGGTGCGGAATTCGTCAGTGGACCGTAGTCCATGCCGGGAAGCCCTTGATTGCGTTCTAACGCGGCGTGCTCTCGTTCACCAGCTCGGCCTGTTCTAAGAACCCAAGCAAAGTCCGCGTCCCGACCTGTATCTGAGGATTCATCTTTTTCATCATTCGCGCTTGATGTCTGTTTGGATTTGATGGCCTCATTAGCTCGGCTGCGAGTATGTGCAATTTCTTCTTTGCTCAGTGGGTAAGGGTGTGTTTCTACCCACTGAGTTCCTTCATCAGTGATGCTAAAGACGCCGTGACTTATGGTCGTGATGAATCCCAAGTGGCGACCGTTAAAAATCGCCCACCTTGTCCGGTCCTCGGTAACTGACCTGTTCTTGAGCTGGCGTTGTGCCTGGTCGGGGAAGTCTTTCTCAGCCAGAGCCTGAACAACTGGGACCAAATCGCTAGTCGTGGAAGGGCCCCGTGAGTTGAGTGCATCAAGAACTACAGGAAGAACAGTTGTCCAGTTAAACGGGCTAAGAGGCAGAGACATCGTCACCTAGGTTCGGTAGCTAGAGGAGGCATTGAGTTCTGTGCCTATGCTACCGACGAAGCACAGCGGTTCAGCGCATTTCGGAATTTTGTGAATTCCGTGAGACCAACGAACAGCTGTTTGGCACAACCTATCTCTTGTCCGGAGACTCCGATAAGTTAGTTTCTGTTGAATCTCTCTTGGACTCGCTCACTCTCTCGGAGGAATCGTGGCAATCACGCTAACTGAAGAATTTCGTCATGCTCTTGATTTAATCGGCGCAGGACGGAACGTTCTCATCTCAGGTAAAGCCGGAACCGGTAAGTCCACGCTGTTGCGGGAATTCCTTGAAAACACGGGGAACAAGGAAGTACTCGTTACCGCACCCACTGGTGTTGCTGCGTTGAACATCGAGGGCTTCACCATCCACCGAGCCTTTGGTTTTCGGCCATCGATGGTCCCCAGTGATCTAGAAAGAGGCGGTGCGTGGCACCCGTCCACCGTGACATGGGACGTGCTTAAGAAAACCGACATTCTCGTCGTGGACGAGATCTCGATGGTTCGTGCGGATCTCTTCGACATGATGGACCAGGCTCTTCGCCGTATCCGCAGGAATCGGAAGCCCTTTGGTGGAGTACAGCTTGTTCTCGTCGGTGACCTGCTGCAGTTGCCACCGGTCGTTACCCCGAATGAGGCCGAGCTTTTCAACTCGATGTGGGAGAGCCCCTATTTCTTCTCCGCCCAGGTGTACACACAGCTCGACCTGGAAGAAGTGAACCTAACCCAGGTCTGGCGTCAGGCCGACCCAACGTTTATTGACCTTCTCAACGAGGTGCGTGAGGGAAGTGTCGGCGAAGAATCACTGGACATTCTGAACCAGTTGGTTGCTCCCAATTTTGATGCTCCAGATGACTGGGTGACGTTGACGTCGCGTAAGTCGACGGTGGCAAGGATTAACCGGCAAAAGCTAGCTGGTCTTCCTACAGAAAAGTTCGTCTCGGTTGCGGAATGTACCGGAGAGCTTCCAGCCAATTCCTTCAGCGGTGAGGACGAACTTCACTATGCCGAGGGTGCACGCGTCATGACCGTGATCAACGACCCGAAGGGCCGATTCGTCAACGGAAGTTTTGGCCAAATCGTGCGGGCAACTGAGCACGAGATCGATGTGCGGATTGATGCAACGGGGGAAGTAGTCACTCTGACCCCGCACACGTGGGAAATTAACCGGCCAGGAGTTGATGGCTCGCGCCTGGTTAGTGAGACCATCGGAACGATTCGGCAGTTCCCTGTCATCTTGGCTTGGGCCATCACCATCCATAAGAGCCAAGGTAAGACAATCCCAAAGCTCTACATCGACCTTGCCGGCGGTACCGCCACCGATGGGCAGTTCTACGTTGCGCTATCACGTGCAGTTGATTTGGAGCACCTGCGCTTTTCGACTCCGGTGGAGCCTCGTCACATACGGGCCAACAACGCTCTTGTCCGTCGCGTCAGGCGCGAAGTTAGTAGCGGCGTTAATACCGACCGCGTGGTGCTCGTGTCTTTCAACGGCGTGAGCTTTGGCATTAGTGAGCACATCGCGCGAATTCATGCGATTGTGTATCACAACGGTGCTCGGGTTGCGAGCTTTGGGTCGTGGATTAATCCGATGGCTGACCTCGGGGAATTCGGGCAGCGCTACAGCATTCCGGTGGGCGGGCTTGCAATGGCACCGACCTTGGGAGATTTCTGGCCGCTTCTTCTCCGCCAGGCACAAGGCGGCATCGTGGTCGGTGACCGCCTAGCCATGCTCGAGCGTGCCGTGCGTCACCAGGAAAAAGGCATGAATGTTGCCCTCGGTATTGGGTACGAGGTGGGGGACTTCGGCTTTGAACCAGTGGGGGAGGACGTCGTCAGCCGGTGTGAGTCGATGGCGGTTGCCTATGAGAATGGCACGATTTCCCCGTCACGCGGACAACTAGTTCCTCGCGCAGATCGGGAGACCGAAGGTGCAGTACTCATTCCTTCTTGGGCACCGACAGCGCCGATGATCCTGGACCAACTACAGGCCACGGATTCGGACAATGCGTGGGCAGCGATGTCCGGTGGCACGGTGATGCCGCGTTCATTTGCTGAAGTGGAAGAGTGCGCCGAGCTTCTCTCTGCATGGGCAATATCGAGAGGTTTGTGGACGCAGGAGCTTTACGACGACATCCTGGCCCGCGTCGCACGCATCGATACCCGCACCGTGGAGCTGCCAGCAGTCGAAAACGCCACTGTGGATGTTCCGAGTCTCCTTGTTCCGGGAACCCGAGTAGCCTTCACCGGCCGTAACGAGCTCCTTGGCGGCCCCGCCGACGACGAACGTCTCGATCGCATCTGCCGTATCCGCCGCCTTGAGTACAAGAAGGGAATGTCGAAGACACGGTGCGATGTTCTCGTCGCCCGCGACGTGGCATCGATGTCTCGTAAAGCTCAAGCAGCTCGCGAGTTCGGGAAGCCGATCATCTCGCAGGAAGATTTCGAGTACTGGTACGAGCACGGCCCGTTCCTCGAAGCACCGGCCTCCGCAGCGGAGGCCGACGTAGCGAACACCGGCGCAGTTGCGGAGGAACCAGTCAGTGCTCCAGTGCAGGAAACTGAGGCTGCTCCGGCAGCCGCTGCTGCCGGTTCGCACGTTACACAGGAAGAAAACAATGTCGCGCGGGCCGCGGACGTTTTGACCCCAGGTACCCGCGTAGCATTCCGTGGCTCCACCATCATTGACAATCAGCTTTATCCCCACGGTCCGGTGCTCCAAGAATTCTGCGCGGGATTGGGTCTGGTCTACAAGCAGTCCGTAACGAAGACGCGGTGTGATGTCCTCGTAACAGATGACCTCACAGCCCAAGACGGCAAGACGAGCCTTGCGGTGCGTTACAACAAACCACTGGTGAAGCGTGAAGACTTCGCTGCATGGGCGCAGGAGCAGCTGCGCCAAGAAGAGGAAGAAACCGATGTTGTTGCGCCTGCGACAGTCTCAGAACTGCAGGCGGATAATCCATTCATTGTGGACGACGAGCCGACTATCGCTACGGAAACAGTAGAGCCGGAGACTAACACGGAACCTGAGCTTGAGGATGCCACCGACGCCTCAGCTCCGCTCCAAGACTGGAGCCTGTCTCATGCACCTTGGGAGCCAACGCAGCACGCACAACCAGAGCCGTCGCCTGAGCAACAACCATCACCGTGGGCAGAGACGCCACAGCAGCGTGAGCAGAACACACAGGATGAAGCCTTATCTTGGTTCGCGGAACCTACGCCGAAGCAAGAATCTCCCTTCGCACCGGCGCCATCAGCGGAGCCAGCCCAGCCGACCCCTGCCGCAGCATTCCCGGTACCCAAACCTGGTCCAAAGCCACTTCCGGAAGCCCCTCAGCCGCGCAAGGAGAGAAAGTCTCCACGCTGGTTCAAGCGCTCAGCTCTAGGTTTGCTCGCGTTGACAATCGCAATAATCGTGGGAGCAGCCGCTGGTGCCCCAGATGTGTTCGTTGGACTAATGATGCTCGCGTGGATGGTTGCGGCATTCGGCACCGTCGTCTTCGGCGTGGTCGCCCTTGTTACCTGGAGGCGCTAGATACGAACCGCCTCGTCGAGACGGTTTTTATCAGCCGAGTCGGTACACCTCGTAGTCGCCCGGCACTCCTGCGCCGGGGATGTGCTGAAGTCCGAGCTTCAAGGCTAGGGCAATCGACGCCTCATTAGTGGGATCGATGATGGCGACAACGGGCAGCCGCGGAAAACGTTTGCGCGCACTGGCAATCGCAGCGGCCGCTGCCTCCTTGGCATAGCCTCGGCCTTGCGATTCGGGTGCGAAGCGGTAGTAGAGGTTGAGCACTTCCTCACCGGCTTCCTCGCTATGGCGCACACCAGTGAACCCAATAGTGGTGCCATCAAGCGTGGACACCACGTAGTAGCCCAGTTGCTTCTCACTCCAATTCTGTTGCCACGAGCGCGCCAGCTCCGCGGCTTCCTCCCTGGTCTTCATAGCCAGTTCAGGGCGGTGCTCGTAGGTGCGGGCATCCGAATGAATGGCAAAGATGGCATCAATATCGGCATCCGTAGGCACCGACAATGAAAGCCGTGGGGTCTGGAGGGCGAAATCCTGATTCATAGGGAGTCCTTTCATTGAAATTTACAGGACTCCCAGGCTATCCAATCTGCACGCGTGTGGTGCAATCGATCTTGGCGTAAGGGCGACCCTTCTTGTCAATGCTGGTCATTGCGTAGTTGCCACCGTAGGCGCGGCAACCGGTGTAGTTGTCCACCGGATTGCTGGGAACCGGTGCGGCTGGTGCCTGGTAGGCGGGTGCGGCTTGCTGTGCTTCCTGCTCCGCGCGGCGGGCAGCCTCTGCCGCTTCTTGTTCCGCACGGCGGGCTGCTTCTTCTGCTTCACGCTGTGCGGCCTCCGCAGCCTTGCGTGCTGCTTCTTCCTCGGCGCGTTTCTTATCGCGTGCGTCTGAAGCGTAAGTGATCTTGCGGTTCAAGAGCGTTTCAATCTCGGTAGCATCGTTATCGAGCTCCTCTAGCAGTTCGGTTTGCTTATGCCCGAATGCTGCTTTCTGGAAATCGGATTGTTCCGCGACCGCTTTTTCCAGTGCGGAAATAGACTTCTTTGCATCGGCTACGCGGGAAACGTGAACGTGAGCGCCGTTGAATTGCTCGTCATTCCACATGTCGTCAAACTGAAAATGCTGTGCCGCATCAATGGTGGAGCGTGCGTCATGGTAGGAGCGGTAGGTTCCGTCGTCGCCAAATACGCACTCGGGGCCAGTCGAGTTGATACCCTTACCCGCAGTACGGGCTCGGTCGGCGGCGGCAGAGACCTCCGAGAAGAAACGAGTGTTGCCGCCCACCTTCATCGGCACAGCGAAACCCTCCTCAGCAACGGAGGCGTTGATGAGCGATCCTTCTTTGAATACTCCGGCTAGTGTTCGGCCATACTTGTCTTCGCGTTCATCGTCGTACTCCAGCGTCACTACCGTGCCCACTGGCAGCAGACCGGCCAAGTATTGCTTTGCTTCCTCAGCCAAGCACTCTTTGCCCATCTCCGGGGTATCGATGTTGAGCAGGCGAACGCGCTTGGTCTCACCGTCCTGCGCTACGTCGATGGTGTCGCCATCGATGATGCTCTGAACCGTAATGACGTCATCAGAGGAATCCGGCCCCAACACGGTATAGGCACCGTAGCCCACTCCACCGGCGGCTAAGAGCCCAGCGACAACCTTGAAAAATCCCATATCAGGAACCCCACGAGAGAAAGAGAGCAACAAGAACATCAGGAGTATACATGTCTGCAATAAGGGGGTCTATGGTGTTGGCACATGCTTGACGACGTCCGGTCCTGCTTGTAGCTGTTTCGTCTACTTCCGGTTCTCTCGGTCACGGCACGCACGGGCGAGTCGAACGCACCTACAGTCACGTGTTGGCAGGTGCGTTTTCACAATCGTAAGGCGCGCCATCATAACCAAATGGTCGACTTTTGCCGGGGGCTAAACCTGATTGGCATCAGGCTACTAACGGGCCCATAGCTCTAGACAAGGCGCCCGCCCCGCTCCGCTGTTCCAAGGAAGAGGGGAGTGTGGGAGGCGGAGAGCTTGAACTAGGTAACGAACTGTGAACGGAGTTCTTTTCACTAAAAGGAACTGCATCACAATCCTAGGAGACGTATGATGTCTTATGACTCTAATACGAAGGCGAATGGAAGGTTCCTGAACATGACTGCAAATACACAGCTTTTGCGCGGCGTGGTGCCACCGCTGCTGACCCCGTTTAATGAGGACTACTCCGTTGACACCGATACCCTCAAGCGCCAGGCTGAGCGGCTTATCAAAGCTGGCGTTCATGGACTGTTCGTTCTCGGTTCTTCAGGTGAGGTAGCTTTCCTCACTCGAGAGCAGCGCAAGGAAGTCATTGCAACGGTGGTGGAACAGGCTCAAGGGCGCGTTCCAGTCATTGCCGGCGTGATTGATATGACGGCTCCGCGAGTAATCGAGCACATTGAAGATGCTGTCGCGCTCGGGGTGCAAGGGCTAGTTGCCACTGCGCCTTTTTATGTTCGTACTCACGATGTAGAAATCGCAGAGCACTTCCGGCTTCTTCATGAAGCCGCGCCAGAGACTCCTATCTACGCGTACAACATTCCGGTCAGCGTTCACTCCGTGCTGGATATCGCTACTCTTATTTCTCTGGCCAAGGAAGGCGTTATCGCTGGTGTCAAGGATTCCGGCGGCAATGATGGATACACGCGTGCTCTGATTAGCGCCCGCGACAAGGCTGGGGTGAAAGACTTTGTAGTCTTGACCGGCTCGGAAACTACGGTCGACTTTGCTTACCTGGCAGGTGCCGATGGCGTGGTACCTGGTCTGGGCAACGTGGACCCGGTTTCCTACGTGAAGCTACACGAGCTCCTAGTTGACGGATCGTATGCAGAGGCCGCGGAATTGCAGTCTAAGATTTGTGACCTTTTCACCATCGTTGGTGTTGGTGATGGCATGCGCATGGGCGGGAGCTCGCAAGGCCTCGGCAGTTTCAAGGCAGCGCTGCACCACCTGGGCGTCTTCCCGTCGGGGCTGATGTCTCGTCCGCATGTCGCTCTGAACGATGAGGAGCTGGCTAAGATTCATGAGATCGTCGATGCCGCTCAGGTGATCGAACCTTAATTCCTCTGGACTACGACGAAACGAGTGAAGAGTGACTAGTACCCTTGCGCTTGATGTCGGTGCAACCAAGATTGGTTGGGGCTTCGTGGCTGATGAGGACCCAACACAAGCAGTAGCGCTGGGAAAGATACCTACCCAGCCGGCCGGGGCTTCGCCACAGGAGCAGATCCAGAAAGCCATTCAGCTGGCGTTGGAGGAATCGGGTATCACTCCGGCGCGAATCGGCATTGGCTCGCCAGGAGTCATTAAAGCTCCCGAAGGGCTCGTCACCTACAACGGAGACACCATTAAGAACTGGGCTGGCACCAACCTTCGTGAGGTCGCGAAAGAGGTTGTTGATCTCCCGTGTGCTGTTCATAACGATGTGCGAGTCTGGGCGTACGGAGAGTTGATGCTCGGAGCCGCGAGGGAGTTCCAGTCCGGCAGAGTCCTGTACCTTTCGTTGGGAACTGGTGTCGGTGGTGCGGTAAGCGATAACGGGAGTCTGCTCAGCGGACCTACCGGATCGGCCGGAGAGTTTTCTGAACTCTTGTGTGCTGATTTCCGGGGCTTTGCGGACCGCGCCGAGAACATCATGAGCGGCAATAGTCTGGCTGCATATTACGAAGAATTTTCTGCGAACCCTGCAAGCGAACGGGTGCAGTGGAAGCAGCGGGACCAGTTAGCGCTTCCCCTCGAAAAGGTCGTGGAAAGAATGAACCAGGGAGATGAGCTCGCGTCCCAGATTATTCGAGGGAATTCTTATGGCCTTGGCCGCGCGGTGGCTGGTCTTGTTTCAGGGCTCGATCTCGATGCCGTTGTCTTGGGCGGTGGTGTGTGTCAGATTGGGGCGGCTGTGGAGGAACCGTTCCGTCAGGCTATAGAGGATTTCGCGTTGAAGCCGAATCGCTCCGTTGCAATTCGGGTTACTGAATCCCCGGCGACAGCCCCGTTAGTGGGCGCAGCGGCTTTTGCTCGAGACAACGCTTTTTAGCACCGTTTAACCGCGATATATCCAGAGGAAGGTTCAAGCATATGTTTAGGTTTAAGAGCAGTGAACTGGCTGACCGCCGAGAAGAAGTTCACGACATGATTCGAAACTCGGTGATTGTCTCGGTGCAAGCGCCGGATGGTCACCCAATGCGCGATACCCACACCTTGACGCATGTCGCCCGTGCGTGTGTTGAGGGCGGAAGCCGCGCAATCCGGTGTGGCGGGTATGGCGGCATCGAGGATGTCGAGGCAATCGCAGCCGCAGTAGATGTACCAGTTTTCGGTCTGACAAAAGAGGGGAGTGAGGGGGTTTATATCACCCCGACCGTTGAGTCCGTACGCCAGTTGGCTGAGGCCGGAGCTGCCGTTATCTGTGCGGATGCTACGGATCGCTCTAGGCCTGATGGGTCGAGTTTTCCCGATCTTGTCGCCGAGTGCCACCGGCTGAATGTTTTGTCGATGGCCGACTGTTCTACCCCGGAAGAAATGCAGCGGGCGCACCAAGCAGGGGCGGATATCATTTCAACGACGCTGGCTGGCTATACAGAGTCCCGGAAGAAGACCGAAGGTCCGGATCTTGAATGCTTGGCAGAGGGGCGACGGCTCTGCGGTGAGGATGCCTTTGTGATCGGCGAAGGCCGGTTTGCCTCGCGCGATGATGTGGCTGCAGGAAAGCGCGCCGGCGCCGATGCAATCATCATTGGTACTGCCATCACAGATCCTGCGTGGATTACGCGGATCTTTAATAGCTGACGCGGACTGTCACAGCGAAGTCAGTAGGGGCTCGTAATGCCTGAGCACAGACTCTTGGTACTTCTTCAGGTCGTTGTCCTGTAGAGCATCGACGATGTCTTGGTGCGCGCGAACCGTCCTGCTGAAGTCCTGTGGTTCTTCCAGTTTGCGAAGTGGAATGACGTTCATGTGCACTTGCCAAAAGGCATCATTGAGCTCACGGATAATCGGGTTATCTATTTCGGAAAGCAGAACCTGATGAAACTCCCGATCCTCTTCGGCAAAGTTGAGACCTTGCTCCCGTTTGGCTGACATCTTTTCAACGATGGCGCTCAACTGATCTAGCTTGGCGGAGTCGGGTTTGGTTGTGATTTCTTGCCCGATAGCAAGATCAATTGCCTGCCGAATCTCCACTACATTACGTAGTGTTTCAAGGTTGTCGTCAGCGTCGAGAGTCGCTCGAAAAATGAGGCCTTGAACAAGTGCTTTCAGTGACGTGCTGGAGACAAAGGTTCCTGTTCCGTGCCTGACTTCGACGATATCTAATGTCGTTAGGATTCTGATGGCCTCGCGGACGGAGGAACGAGAGAATCCGAGTTCCTCACAGAGCTCTGATTCGGTTGGCAAAGTGTCCCCAGGTTTGAGTGCATTGTCCCGAATGAATTGTTTGATGCCTTCTACAGCCTGCTGTGTGGTTGAGGCAGGGCGATGTGCGGCTTCGCTGAATCCCCATGTTCCGGTGTGCACTGGTTAATCCCTCTTTCCTTTCCGATCCATCTTAAGCCTCCCACGTTGGCGGGGTTCTCAAAGGATGAGCGCTGCTGGGGGAGGAGCACTTCGCTCTGATGATCAGGGGTAGACGGCTTTATCTTAAATCCCCTCACACATCAGACGTCTGATGTATTGTATCTTTCAACATGCTTTGTTGCACAGACGAATCGGAGAGTGATTTAGCTCTCTGCACTGAAAGCCCTGAAGGGAAGGTCAAATGCAATCGTTCGGAACACTCAACTGGATAGTTCTGATCCTCTATCTCCTGGGAATGCTTCTTGTCGGCGCTTATTTTGCGCGTAGGGCCGGCAGTGATCAGGACGAATTCTTCAAAGCGGGTGGCAGGATTCCTGGCTGGGCGGCAGGATTCTCAATCTATGCCACGACGCTGTCTGCCATCACGTTTATGTCCACTCCGGAAAAGGCGTATCTGACTGACTGGGCCTACTCGGCTGGTAACCTCGCTATTTTTGCCATTGTTCCAATTTTGATTGGTTACTATGTTCCGTTCTTTAGGAAGCTGGATGTCACGACGGCCTACGAGTACCTTGAGGAGAGATTCTCCGTAGCCCTCCGAGTTCTAGGCTCGCTCCTCTTCGTTCTGTATCACGTTGGGCGCATCGCCATCGTTATCTATTTGCCGACATTGGCAATCACGTCGGTGGCAGATATCAACCCGCTGGTCGTCGCCGCGTTTGTAGGCGCTCTTTGTATTGTGTACACCTTCCTGGGAGGCATGGAAGGCGTGATTTGGTCTGATGTGATTCAGGGTATCCTGCTGCTGGCTGGCGCCGCAGCGGTAGTGCTGACGGCCATGGCCATGACTCCCGACGGATTTAACGGTGCGGTGGTTAACGCCGCTGAAGAAGGAAAGTTCTACTCAGCGGACAACTTCACCACGAATGCAGTCTTCTCCTCGATACCATTCATCTTTATCGGAAATGTACTGAACAGCTTGCACCAGTACACCTCTTCTCAGGACGTCGTTCAGCGCTACCAAACGACTCCTACGATTCAAGCGACGAAGAAGTCCCTCATCGTCAACGGAATACTGGCGCTGATAACAATTCCGCTGTTCTACGGGATGGGAACAGCTTTGTATAACTTCTACGAAGCGAAGGGTGGTCTGCCTGAAGGAGTCAACACTTCTGCCGTAGTGCCGTATTTCATTCTTTCGGAGCTGCCTGCAGGCATTGCCGGACTCTTGATTGCTGCCATCTTGGCGGCTGCGCAATCGACAATTTCTTCTTCGCTCAACTCGATTTCCGCCTGCGTTGTCGTAGATATCTATAACCGCTTCTCCCCGAAGGAAGCGTCGGTTACTTTCTCTCGCCTGGTCATCATCGTTGCCGGAACCTTCGGATTGGCCGTTGCACTGTATCTCATCATTACCAACCAGTCGGACCTGTGGGACCTGTTCCTCGCGATTACCGGTCTTTTTGGAGTTCCGCTCACTGCGGTATTTGTCTTGGGTATCTTTACGAAGTCCGCAAATTCCAATGGCGTTCTCATCGGGCTCCTGTGCGGAGCGATTGCTGCGTATTTCGCTGGAAAGCTGGACCAAGGCCCATTCTTGGTCTCGATTGTCGCCTTCGTGGGAACTCTCGTTATCGGCTACCTGGCATCCTTCATCTTCCGGAAATCTGACCATCACGACATCACGGGCTTGACTATTTACGGAAAGGACCTTGAATACACGCGGCGCAGTGTCAATCAAATACCCGTTGCGCAAAGTGAGTAAGCAATACGAATAGGCTGCCGCTAGGCTTGGTTCGTGTGTACACCGGAAGCAACTGAAGGAAACACAATGACCACACCCGATATCGAGGTTGACTACGACTCCGTCGATTCGATTCTGGATGTAATCGGTCGATGCCTACGCGTGGACCGCAAACTCAATCAGCGTACACCGTGGGATGGCTTTGTGGTCGTGTCCGGTTACGAGCAGGGGCACGCGGCGCGCCAGGCATGGCGGTTTGTCGGTGATAAGACTCTGATCACCACGGTGTCCGCACTCAACCCAGCGTTCAACCGTACGCTGATCGCACGGTTGCGACAGCTCACCGCCGATCCGGAACGCGGTGAGTGGCAGACGTGGATCGCGCGGTACGATCTCGCCTCCGATAGCTTCGACCACACATTCCTGTGGCCCGGAGAGGACGAAGGCTTTAACGTTCTCGCCTATGACACTCCGATGTCCACGATCGAAACCCTGAACCCAGCCCATCACGCTGAATAAACCCATGGCGCAACTGGAGGGAACGCAATGACTATTTCTGATTTCACCGTCGACATGGACTCCGCGGATTCGGTCCTTGAAGCAATGAGCGAGTGTCTGCGTTTAGATGAGGAGCTCAATGAGGAGAAACCGTGGGACGGCTTTGTGGTCGTGACCGGCCTCAACGAAGTACAAGGTGCATCGCAAGCATGGCGCTTTGTCGGCAAGGAGACTCTGCCCACGCCGGTGGGCATACGCAATCCGGCACTCGACCCCGACCTGCTGGAATGGTTGCGACAGCTCACCGCCGATCCGGAACGCGGTAAGTGGCAGACCTGGATCGCGCGGTACGATCTCGGCTCCGATAGCTTCGACCACACATTCTTGTGGCCCGGAGAGGACGAAGGCTTTAACGTCCTTGGCTATGACACCCCAATGGCCACGATCGAAACCCTGAACCCGGCCTTTCACGCCGAATAACCGCGACCACAGGACCCGTTTCAGCATTGGTATCGCCCCGGCAACGCCGACCCATCTCGGATGCTTGCCCGATTGGAAGTAACGCGTGAGCATCACTAAGGGGCCCCTATGAAGCGCTGCACTCTGCCGCTTCTTGGTTTCGTGCCCGTGGGTGTCTTGGTCGGTTGAGGCCGAAACCAAACAAGCGGGAGCTGTCAGATGCGGGTTTTGGGTACCGGTGTTCCGGAGACCCGGTACTGCCGGGTTCCGGGTAGTTGGTACCGGGGCCGGGCCGACGGAGTCGGCCCGGCTGTTTGCTTTATTCGTCCGGTTCTATTGGGGCGGTGGCCTTGCGCATGTCGAAGTCTCCGATACGGATTCGGTGGCCGTTGTTGAGGCGGCTTACGAGTGAATCGGCTCCGACTCTGTCTGGCAGTGTTTCAACCCAGTAGGCGGCAGCTGATTGGGAGGAGATCAGTGTTGGGAGCCTTCCGTCGCGGTCGAATATGATCTTGGTTAGGTCTTCTTGCCCGCGCTGGTTGATGCTGATGGTCATAAAGTCGTCGATGATAAGGACATCGACGTTGATCAGTTTCCGCATCTTGTCGAGGTAGTTTTGGTCAGTCGGTGAGAAGACCGCCAGCATGTCTACAAGTTGATCCAGCCGGTAGTACGCCACGGAGTATCCGGCCTTGCACGCGGCGATGCCGATGGCGCAGGCAATGTAGGTCTTGCCTGTTCCCGTCGGTGCGAGGATGTGAATGTTGTGAGGTTACCCTCGTTTAGTGGACACCCTATTT
>NZ_KV805058.1:0-688 GCF_001811515.1 Corynebacterium sp. HMSC076G08
CGGCACTTGTACCCACTGCTCCCATGGATTGGCGTACACCAAGTTGGGCGCAGTGGTCCCTAAATGCCTGTGAGGTGTACACACTACCGTGGTCGGAATGGAAAATTGCCCCTTTAAGGCTTCCGCGGACTTTCCTGGCATGAGACAAAGCCTCGATAACCAGCGATACCCGCATGTGATCGGCGAGTGCATGGCCGACGAGTTTGCGCGAGTAGACGTCGATGACCGTGGCCAGGTACATGTTCTTGCCTCCCTTACACGGCAGGTAGGTGATATCGCCTACATAGACCTGGTTCGGCTTATCAGCGGTGAATTTGCGGCCTATTAAATCTGGCATGACTCGGTGGCCAGGCTTGCGCCTGGTGGTGATGCACCGACGCCGTTTAGTAAAGCCTTTCAGGCCCATGGATTTCATGATGCGTGCGACCTTCTTGTGATTTATCGGAGGAAAGTCCGTATCGTCGTTGAGACTTGCAGCGATGCGTTTAGCACCATAAAGCCCGTGCTCATCATCGAAGATGGCCTTGATTCGTGTCAATCCGACGGCAACATCACACTCACCACTTTTCTGTAGACATAAGACCTAGACCCCGCTAGACACGTGTAAAACAATGCTAGGAACGGCCCTATTTTACAGGAAACATTCTGCCGCATACCGGCGTAACAATAGGGTGTACCCCAGGTGCCC
>NZ_KV805059.1:0-56685 GCF_001811515.1 Corynebacterium sp. HMSC076G08
AGTACATTGGCACACTATTGAGTTCTCAAACATCGTCACCACACAGCCATACGGACCGCTTTAAGCGAAACGCAGTACTGCGAGTAAAGAAAATATTTGTTGCCAGGGCCTGTTTTCCTACCGCCTCGCTTCAAGAACCTGAGTTCCTGTGGGGCGCTGTCGGTCGCGCTGACTCATATAAAGTTACACACGGCCTTGATAAAACACAAATATGCACTTCAATGAAGGTTTTTACCCCTTCTTGAAGTGCACTAAAACAACCTTTTTAACGCAGACATTGGATGGCGCTCAGTGTGCCCCAAACCAGCCCATGAGGCCCGGGCTAAACACGTTGGTCTTTTTAGCCATCCGGGGATATGCGGCAACCCACACGACGTAGATGATTGCCATCCCTGTGAGCGTCCACCACACAGAGATCTCAGAGTTAAGTAGCCACGCAAGCAACACGGCAGCAATGGCTCCGACCGTGACAGCCGTATAGGGCCATGTCTCTTTGTCGGTGATCGCAAAGCTCACGAGAACGGCAGCCATTGCAAGGGGAACGATGGTGAATCCGGCGAGGCTTCCGGTCCACATCAACGTCACCACATCAGTGACAGCTCCCAAGCCCACTGGAATCGCGGTACACAATAACGTCGCTGTGGACCAGGCCGCGCGTGGAACGCCAAAGGTCACCGCATCCTTCATCGAGCTGCGAACCGCGTCAGCCACTAGCGGCAGGACAATCAACGTGACTATGGCGCCTACGATGCCCACACCCTTATCCCACAGCTTGCTCACCACGATGTTTATCGCAGTTGCGATGGCTATACCGAATGCAGCCCACATCCACGCGCGAGCTTGAGGGCGCAACACAATCTGGGAGACCGGGGACGCTGAGAACCAGCCCGTCGAAGAATCACCATCGCTACCTACGATGAGGGAGCCAGTGGTCAGTCGTGATGGCTCAAAGCGTTTCGTCATGCACACCACCCACATGAGCGCCGGCGCAATGAGGACCCACCACGGGAAAGCCCAGGGTGCGCTGACGAGAAGGAGCAAAAGCGCCAGGGAGGCATTGATTCGCCGGTGCCCGTTCCAGACGCGCGTACTGAGACCAAAGGTGAGGTAGCGCGAGAAGTCAGGCTGGACCAGGTAGAGCTGGAGCGCCATAAGGAGTGAATACCCGATGGCCCAGCCTTGCCCACGGTCCATTCCCAGCACCGGAAGGATGACAATCCACAAGGCGTAGAAGAAGCTGATCCAGCTCAGCGCCATATGCCTATAAAGCTTCATCGCGCCTCCCCCAGCGCCAGAACGGCCTGTTCGAGGGATACCTCGGTGGCCCGAAGCCCCATTTCCTGGGCCATGGCAAAGACGTTGGCGGTGTGGTTGGGGCGGGCGTCGACAAGCACACGGTCAGCGACGGCTGAGGTTTCGCGCTCGAGTACCGGGAGCTGCAGGCGCCCCAGCGCACGATCGAGAGTTTCGGCAGAGCCAGTGAGCTGGACGACGCCCTCAATGAACTCATCGATGGGACCAGACAGAGGGTTCTCCCCCATCAGCGCCACGGTATCGAGCAAACCAGACAGTTCGTTGAGGTGATGGGTGGAGACAATAATGGTGCGGCCGTGCTCTTCACGCAGGACGTCATAGAATACCTCCCGCTTAGCGGCGTCGAGGCCGAGATAGGGTTCGTCGAGAAGCATGTATGGCACCCCCGAGGCCACCGCAACGATGAAGCTTGCCGCCGACTTCTGCCCGCGGGAGAGGCCCGAGTAGTTTTTCGTCGGAAGCTCGAAGCGCTCGACCAGTTCCTCAGCGCGCGCTGTGCTCCACGTGGGCCAGCGCAGGCTTGCCACGGTGAAGATCTTCTTCACGTTCCAGCCTGCCGGCAGAGGGTTGTCGATTCCCATGAGGACAACCTTGTTGAGGACTTTTTCATTGTCGTAGGGCTTGTCGCCGTCGACTTTGATGCCAGAGCCACCCAATTGCCCGGCAATCTTGCGCAGCAGGGTGGTCTTGCCAATGCCGTTGGGGCCGACGAGGCCGTGAGTGAGGCCGTCGTCGAAGGTGAAGTGCGGGGTAGAAATCATGAGTAGAGTCCTCGACTTTCTGCGACAAGGTCGATGAGGTCATGGAGTTGCTGGCGGGTATAGCCCAGGTGCACGGCTTCGTCGATAAGCGGGGCTGCGTATTCAGCCGCAAAGTCTTGGCGACGCCGCGCCCGGATAAGGTCTGCGGCACCAGAGGTGACGAACATGCCGATACCTCGGCGTTTTTCGAGGATTCCGAGATCCACGAGGAGGGTCAGGCCCTTGCGGGCGGTGGCGGGGTTGATGCTGTGGAAGGCGGCGAGCTCATTCGTGGACGGTGCCTGGGCACCCTCGGCGAGAGTGCCCTCGATGATGGCGTCCTCGATGAGCACCGCTATCTGACGAAAGAGCGGCTGCGCGGAGTTGTCCATGCAGACCCCTTAGTTGGTTGGTTACTCATGTAACTAACCATATAACCAACCTTCGGCCAGGGCAAGGCCTCCCCATTCCATATCTTTGACCTGGGAATTTCCTCAAGGTTATCGACGTTTTGTGACTAATGGGGCACACTGGACTACACCGGCCGTAGGCTGGAAGACCTCACAGAAGTGACCTAAGAAAATTAGTTAGAAGAAATAGAACGGAATTTAGGAGCCATGCTTGAACGAACACTTGTCTTCGTTGACACGTCATATCTACTCGCCAGTTTCTATAACTCCTGGGAGACGGGCGCCCGTGCCCAGCTAGAGATTGATTTACCCGAAGTGGTCAGCTCCCTCGGTTCGATGATTGAAACCCAGGTGGGCAACCGCGTTCACCGCCAATATTGGTATGACGGAATCCCGGATACCGGCCCCCACCGCTACCAACGCGCACTGCGCGTCTGCGACGGCGTCCAGCTTCGCACCGGCCAGCTCATCGAGTGGGGCGAGCGCCGCACACAGAAAGCCGTGGACACCCGCCTTGTCGCCGACATGATCGTCTCCGCCATGAAGGGCCAAGTCACGGACTTTGTTTTGGTCTCCGGCGATGCCGACATGATTCCCGGCGTCCAAGAAGCCGTGAACAACGGCGTGCGCGTGCACCTCTATGGCTTTGGCTGGGATTCGATGTCCTCGGCGTTGCGCCATGCGTGCGACTCCACCACCATCCTGGATCCGCGGGAAGACTTCGCCGACGCAATGGAGCTCGAGGTCCTCGAAGGGCCCCTGCCGCCGACCATCCGCGAGCCCCAGCACTCCGAGGACGGCAGCGAGGGCGAAGCCGTTGCCACCGATGAGCACGCAGAGGAGTGCGACGAGCCCACCGAGGCGCAAGCCGCCTTCCCCTCCGCCCCCAAGCCTGGCCCCGCCACACCTTCTGCCGCCGCGACGGACGTTGCCGCGACTGCCTCTCATCCCGAATCGGCTGCGCCCGATACCTCCCGCAAGGAAGAGGAGCCTCTCCCCTCCGGCGAGCAGCCTTCCGCGCCCGGCATCGACTCGCAGGAGCCTGCGGGCGAGGAAGCGGACGCAGCCCCCGAAAGCTCGAAGCCAACGCCCAAGCCAGCTGCGCCCAAACCTTCGATGATGGCGCCGCGCCGCAAGCTGCGGTCGAAGTATGTTCCGCTCCCCGAAGAAGTGTGGAGCTCCGCCGGGTTCCAGTCCCCCTTTGACGTGGGGCAGCAATATGCCTCGTGGTGGTTCGACAACGCCGCGAGCGCCGATCAGCGCGACCAGGCCCACCTGCTCTCGGGCGGCGGCCTGCCCCCGGAGATCGATCGCCCGCTGCTGCAGTTCGCCTGCGAAACGCTGCACGAGTACACGCTGACAGAAACCCAGCGCGTCAACCTGCGCGATGGCTTTCACTCGGGCATCCGCGGCGTGCTCATCAATATCCGCCGCCAAGATAGCTAAACCGAAAATCGTCAAAAGGGACCTTGGAGAGCGTGGGGTTCTGAAACACCCCGGCCGCGCTGCGCGGCCCGCTCTAGAAGGTCCCTTTTCTGTGTAGTGGCTTGCTTCGCAGTGGCTACTGCTTGCCCTCGGCGGAGTCCGATTCGGCGTTGGCATCACTAGCATCAGCTTCGGCGCCGGCCTCAAGCGCTTGGTCGCTGGCGAAGGGCGAGTTTTCCAGCTCCTTGCCCTTGGCCATCTCGGCGCGAATCTCGTCCAAGCGGGACGTAGCGGCCATGTCGTGGCCTGCAGCCGTGATCTCCTGAATGCGGCTACCCCCCGCCGCCTGATGGAGCTCCTGGGCGCCGAGCGCATCCGCGTAGCGCTTCTCAATCTTGGCGCGCACCGAGTCCAAGGTCGGCGTGGAATCATCCGGCTTGAGCTCGTTCATTGAGTTCAAAGCCTCGGCGTTCTTTTCCTGCATCGCTGCCTGATCTGCCTGGGACAGCAACTGGTCCACCTGCGCCAGTTGCTCCTTCAGGCGGGCCTCCGACTGCTGCTGCTGGGCCTTCGCCTGCTCGGCAGCCTGGCTAGCCGCCTCGTGCTGCGTTTTCAGGTTAGCCAGCTCGTTTTCCACGGCGACCAGCTGGCTCGCTACGACCTCTGCCGCCTGGTTGTACTCGGCGGCCTTCTGCGGATCCTCAGAGGCATCCGCCAACTCCAGCGCCCGGCGGGTCTGATCCTGGTAATCCTGCTGGGTCTTCACCAGGCGGTTGAGCTGCATTTCCAACTGGGTCTTGCGTCCAATAATCTCCGCCGCGTGTTCGGAAATCTCGCGATGCTGCTTCTTCGCACCTTCCACGGCCTGCTGGATCTGGACCTTGGGGTCAGCATTCTCATCGATCTTCTGATCGAAAGAAGCCATCACATACTTCCAGCCTTTGCTAAATGGATTTGCCATCGCACTCACTCCTTTGTGGTTCCTGCAGCAGTAGTTAATGCAGCTCTTATTGGTGCCCTATATAAAAAGACGCTTTCCTGCGAGTGTAGCGATACTCACAGGAAAGCGCGCGCGGCGGGGCCACCGGGGCTCCACCGCAGACAAGGACTAACCAGTTCTATTCCGCCTGCTGGCTCTCCACCTGGGCGCGGACCTCGTCCATGTCGAGGGCCTTAACCTGGCCAATGAGATCCTCCAGTGCCGCCGGCGGCAGAGCGCCAGCCTCGCGGAAGACCAGGATACCGTCGCGGAACACCATCAAGGTGGGGATGGACTGAATCTGCAGCTTCGCGGATAGCTCCTGGTTGGCCTCGGTATCCAGCTTGGCGAACGTGGCATCGGGGTGCTCTTCAGATGCCTTCTCAAAGACTGGGCCGAAGCGCTTGCACGGGCCACACCATTCCGCCCAAGCATCGACGAGCGTAATGCCGTCGCCAGAAACAGTCTCCTGGAACGTGTCTTCAGTGATGTCAATCGTTGCCATGTCTTTTCCTATCAGTCTCGGGGATATTTCTCGGTTCTATCAACCCCCAACGGTACACAAACCTCGATTATTCCTTGCCCACATACCCCAGGGGGGTATATCCTCGACAGTGACATTAACCCCCAAGGTAAGGAGAAGGATTCACCATGAGCACCACAACCTACACCGTTAACGGCATGACCTGTGGCCACTGCGAGCTTTCCGTCAAGGAAGAGATCTCAGAGATCAGTGGCGTCACCGACGTTACGGCCGACCACACCACCGGCGCCGTCACCGTGTCCGGGGAGGGCTTTAGCGACGACCAAGTCGCCGCCGCCGTCGCCGAAGCTGGCTACGAGTTGGCCTAAGTACCATGACTACCAGTCTCACCCTCGGCATCACCGGGATGACCTGCACGTCGTGTTCCTCCCGCGTCGAGCGCAAGCTCAACAAGCTCGACAACGTTGAAGCCACGGTCAACTTCGCCACGGAGTCCGCCTCCGTGAGTTATGACCCTGCAACGACGACGCCCGCCGATCTCATCAACGTCGTCGAAGGCGCAGGCTACGGAGCGTTCACCCTGGATGGTGAGGGGGAGACGTCGACTAGCACGGCGGAGGACGCCCGCGAGAGCGAAGCCTCCGATATCCTGCAGCGCACTCTGATCTCCGCGGCGCTCTCTCTGCCCGTGATGCTGCTCTCCATGGTCCCAGCGCTGCAATTCCAGCACTGGCAGTGGGCCTGCTTGATGCTCACGACGCTCGTCTATGTCATCGGCGGAGCGCCCTTCCACCGGGCCACCTGGGCCAATCTCAAGCACGGCGCCGCCACGATGGACACGCTCATCACGCTGGGCACCACCGCCGCCTTTGGCTGGTCGCTCTACGCGCTTTTCTTTGGCGATGCCGGGATGCCCGGCATGACCATGCACATGACGCTGCGCTCCAATGACGCGCAGATGGACCATATTTATCTCGAGTCCGTCGGCATGGTTATCACGTTCCTGCTGCTTGGACGATGGTTTGAGCTCAAAGCTAAGGGGCGCTCCTCCGAAGCGCTCACCACGCTGCTGACCATGGGAGCTAAGGAAGCCACCGTGCTTCGCGACGGTACCGAAACCCGCATTCCCGCCAGCGAGCTCCGAGTAGGCGATGTTTTTGTTGTCCGCCCCGGCGAGAAGATCGCCACCGATGGCGTGGTCCTCAACGGCCATTCCGCCGTGGACGAATCCCTTCTCACCGGCGAGTCGATGCCGGTTGAGGTTTCTCCCGGCAGCACGGTGACGGGCGCGACCATCAACGCCTCGGGTCGGCTCGAGGTACGCGCCACCCGCGTCGGGTCCGACACCGTCTTGGCCCAGATGGGCGCGCTCGTCACTGCGGCCCAGACCTCGAAGGCACCGGTCCAGCGCCTCGCGGACCGTATCGCCGCCGTCTTTGTCCCCATCGTCATCGGCATCGCGCTCCTCGCGCTCCTGGCACACCTGTGGGTCGGCGGCGTCGCTCCGGCCTTCGTGGCCGCCGTCTCCGTCCTCATCATCGCCTGCCCGTGCGCCATGGGATTGGCGACGCCCACCGCAATCCTCGTCGGCACCGGGCGCGGCGCCGAACTGGGAATACTCATCAAGGGCCCGGAGATTTTGGAATCGACCCGCCAGATCGACACCATCGTTCTGGACAAAACCGGCACCATCACCGAAGGCCAGATGTCGGTGGGAGCAGTCCAAGCTAAGGCAGGGCACACGCAGCAGGAGGTTCTCCGCCTCGCGGCCGCCGCGGAACAGGGTTCCGAGCACCCCATCGCACGAGCCATCCGCACAGCCTACGAGGGCGAGTTACCCGCAACCGAGGGCTTCCACGAGCTTCCCGGCCAGGGAATCGAGGCAACGATTGAGGGCTCCCGGGTGCGGGTAGGCCGGCCGCCCGCGGGCTATGACGGCACCGGAACGCAGGTGGGCGTCTACGTCGATGACACCCTGGCAGGCACCATCGAGCTACAGGATCGCATCAAGGAATCCTCCGCCGCCGCCATCGCGGCAATGCACAAGCTAGGACTTACACCCCACCTACTCACCGGGGATAACGCCGGCGCGGCACGTGCAGTGGCGCGGGCCGTTGGCATTGATGATGCCAACGTGACAGCGGAGGTCATGCCCGCAGACAAAGTGGATACTATTGCTCGTCTGCAGGAGCAGGGGCGCACTGTGGCCATGGTGGGCGATGGCGTCAACGACGCCGCAGCGCTCGCGCAGGCGGACCTCGGAATCGCGATGGGCGCGGGAGCCGACGTGGCGATCGAAGCTTCCGATATCACGGTGATGAACAACGACCTGCGCTCCGTCGCCGAGGCAGTGCGGCTCGCGCGCAGCACCCTACGTATCATCAAGGGCAACCTATTTTGGGCCTTCGCCTATAATATTATTCTTCTTCCCGTGGCAGCGTTCGGCCTGCTCAACCCCCTATTGGCGGGGTTAGCAATGGCCCTGAGCTCAGTCTTTGTGGTGACCAATTCTCTGCGGCTAAAAAGCTTTACCCCCGCAGAGTAAGCTTAGCCTGCATGAATCGTCTTGATCATCGCTCTATCTCACGCACGGAGAGGCTCGACCGCCTTCCCGTCACTGGAAAACACAAACGTCTCCTCTTCGGCTCCGGCATCGGCTGGGCGCTCGATGCCATGGACGTGGGCCTCATCTCCTTCATCATGGCCGCTCTGGCCGTGCACTGGGGGATCACGCCGACCCAGTCCTCGTGGCTGGCGTCCGTGGGCTTCATCGGAATGGCCTTGGGTGCCACCTTCGGCGGCCTCTTGGCCGATAAGTTCGGCCGCCGCCACATCTTTGCGCTAACCCTGCTGGTCTACGGCCTCGCGACGGGCGCCTCCGCCCTCGCAACGGGCCTCACACTCCTCATCATCCTGCGCTTCTTCATCGGACTTGGCCTCGGCGCCGAGCTGCCGGTGGCCTCCACGCTGATCTCCGAGTTCGCACCCCTCAAGGTCCGCGGGCGCATGGTGGTCTTGCTGGAGGCCTTCTGGGCCGTGGGGTGGATCCTCGCTGCGGTAATTGGAACGTTCGTCGTGGGGGCGTCGGAAAGCGGCTGGCGCTGGGCCCTGGCGCTCGGCATGGTGCCCGCGCTCTATGCCCTCTATGTGCGCCTTCACTTGCCTGAATCAGTACGCTTCCTGGAGTCGAAGGGCCGCCACGAGGAAGCAGAAGAAATCGTCGCCTCCTTTGAGGCCGAGGTGGATGAGGCGGACATCGACCGCACGACCCCGGCACCGACCTACTCCGAGGAGGACGTCACCGCCACCAGCATCTGGTCGAAATCCCTGCGCGGGCGCACGCTGGCGCTGTGGACCATCTGGTTCTGCGTCAACCTGTCTTACTACGGCGCCTTCATTTGGATTCCGTCGCTGCTTGTCGCGGACGGTTTCTCCCTGGTGAAGTCCTTCAGCTTCACGCTGATTATCACTCTGGCCCAACTGCCGGGTTACGCCGCAGCGGCCTGGCTCATCGAGGTCTGGGGACGCCGCTCGACGCTGGCGACCTTCCTCGTGGGCTCCGCCCTGTCCGCCGGATTCTTTGGCTTCGCCAACACTGAGGCCATGATCATCCTGGCCGGTTGCCTGCTCTCCTTCTTCAACCTCGGCGCGTGGGGCGCGCTGTACGCCATCGGCCCGGAGCTCTACCCCACCGCCCTGCGCGGGCGCGGTACTGGTGCGGCCGCGGGCTTCGGCCGACTCGCCTCCATCCTGGCGCCGCTTATCGTTCCGCCGCTCATCGCGGTGGCGGGCACGGGCTGGCTCTTCGTGCTCTTTGCAGCAGCCTTCGGCATCGCGGCCTTCGCGGCTCTGACCCTGCCAGAGTTCAAGGGGCGGGCCCTTGCTCAATAGGGTCGCCCTCGGCGCGTGGGTCGCGGTCATGGTCGCGCTCACCACGCTCAAGCCCTTCTACCAGATCGGCTACCTGTGGAAGCCGGAGAACCAGCGGGTCCGTGACCTGCGCTTGGTGCCGCTTGATGAGTTCTCCGGCGGCACCTGGTTTGGCCCGCTTTTTGAGTATGCGGGCAATACCGCCTTCTTCATTCCTTTTGGCATGCTCGTCTTCAGCATGTGCCGGTCAATCAAGGCCACTGCCGCATGGGGCTTCGCGCTGAGCTTGGCACTGGAAACAGCGCAGTATGCATTCACGCTCGGGCGCACTGATATTGATGACCTCATCTTCAATACCCTCGGCGCACTCATCGGCGCGGGGTTTGCCAGGCTGTGCGGCGAGCGCTTCTTCCCGGTGTGGCGGTGGCTGGCGCTCGCTGCGGCAGCGGTCTTCCTAGTCTTGGTCATCCTCGGCCCACGGTTGGGTGACCCCAATGCCGTGGTGGACCTGTAATTTAGCCGTGCGCCATGTTCACGAACTTGGAGTAGTGCAGCTGGTGCGCGACCTTCACCGTGTCGATCGGGCCGCCGCGGTGCTTAGCCAGGATGATATCCGCCTCACCGGCACGGGGATCATCGCGGTCTTGTGAGTCCGGGCGGTAGAGCAGCATAACCATATCGGCATCCTGCTCCAACGAGCCGGACTCACGCAGATCCGCCAGCTGCGGCTTCTTGTCAGTACGGGATTCCGGGCCACGGTTCAGCTGCGAAATCGCGATGAGGGGCACCTCGAGCTCCTTGGCCAAGAGCTTGAGCTGGCGCGAAAACTCCGAGACCTCTTGCTGGCGGGACTCCACCTTCTTGCCCGAAGACATCAGCTGCATATAGTCCAGCACAATGAGGTCGAGCCCGTGCTGCTGCTTCAGACGGCGGGCCTTCGAGCGGATCTCCATCATGGTGAGGTTCGGGGAATCATCGATGAACAGGGGCGCATCCTGGATGCGGTTGAGGGTGTCATCGATCTTGGCCCAATCCTCCGTGGACACGCGGCCACCGCGCATATCCGATAGCTTCACTTCCGCCTCCGCTGACAACAGGCGCATGACGATCTCGGAGGCAGACATCTCCAGGGAGAAAACCACAGAAGTCTTGTTGTGCTGCAGGGACGCCGAGCGCATGAAGTCCATGGCCAGCGTGGACTTGCCCACACCAGGGCGGGCGGCGACGATAATCATCTGGCCGGCACGCAGGCCATTGGTCAGGTTGTCGAGGTCGATAAACCCTGTGGGCACGCCCGACTCCACTCCGTTTTGTTGCAGGGCGGCGAGCTCATCGATCGTGGGGTCGATGAGATCACTCAGCGCACGGTAATCCTCGGTGGTCTTCTTCTGCGCCACGGCGAATACTTCCTGCTGGGCGCGATCCAGCACGGACTCTATCTCCATGTCCTCAGAGCCCTGGAAGCCGAGCTGGACGACTCTGGTTCCGGCATCCACCAGCTTGCGCAGCACCGCCTTCTCCGCGACAATCTCCGCGTAATAGCGGGCGTTAGCCGCAGTGGGCACCGTGGCCAGCAGGGTATGCAGGTAGGGCGCACCGCCAACGCGCTCGAGGTTGTTATAGCGATCGAGACGGGCCGCGACAATCACCGCGTCAATATCCGTGCCCGCCGCGTAAAGATCGATCATGGCCTGGTAGATGAGCGTGTGCGCAGGATAGTAGAAGTCCTCCGGCTCCAGCTCCTCAATGACCTCCATGACTGTATTCGGGCTCAGGAGCATGGCGCCGAGAACGCCCTGTTCGGCCTCGCGGTCCGCGGGCGGCTGGCGAAATTCGCCGTAGCGCTTCGGTTCTTCCTGCCGGTAAGAGCGGCGAGGTTCCTCCTCTACCGGCTCCGGCGGCGGTGGAACGTGGTCGTCGTCAAAACTGGCATTAGTCATTGCTCATCAATCCCACCGTTCATTAGTCCCACCCTGGCCGTGCCTGAAGTTCTCACTCTTCTCCGCGCCGGACGGCCAAGCTTCGATGCAGTGCCAAGCGGCAACCGCGCGTAGTACACAACAGTGTAGCCGAGGGTCAAGACACTACCCCTTGGGCATAACTCTCACAGTTATCCACAGAGAGCTGTGGAATTCCCAGGTCAGCAAAGACTTGGTATGCAAAGCCAGAGGTCAGGGCTGTGGATAACTTTGCACCGCTGTGACCAGCGAAGTTTATTTCTGCAGGTCAAGGCGCGTTTTTTGAGATGTGAAAATACGCACAAATCCCGTGGAAAAGTAGGGGCATTACCCCGATATCGCCGCTACCAGCGGGTTAACACATGGCGGCATGAGTGAATTCACCGTTAACTGAACGCAGGTTTATCCACAGGCTGGGCGAGTTATCCACAGGCCGCGCTTGGCGACGTTTCCCTGCCTCCTGCGGTGCTAGATCCCCAAAAGGCGACCCCGCGTAAAACGGCGCAAGGCCGTGCTTCCTCTCACCACCTCACATAGTGAAAGGAGCACGGCCTTAAAGCCTTGCTGTTGTCTTAAGGTCACGTCCTGCGTACCGGCACCGCGCCTCACACGCGGGCGAACGGAGGGTGACCGTCGTGCGCCTTAATTCTTAGGCAGCGACGACCGAGAAGTTCACCTTGCCGATAACGTCAGCGTGCAGCTTCAGCTCGACTTGGTAGTTGCCGGTCTTCTTGACCAGGCCCTTGGGCAGCACAACGATGCGCTTGTCCAGCTTCGGGCCGCCAGCGGCGGCAACGGCGTTCACGATGTCCTCAGCGGACACGGAGCCGAAGAGCTTGCCGGACTCGGAGGTCTTCACGGGGACGTTAACGTCCTTGAGCTCCTCCAGCTGGGTACGGATCTCGCGTGCGTGGTCCAGGTCGCGGATTGCGCGAGCTTCCTGGGCGCGCTTGATGCCCTCGATCTGCTTCTCAGCACCGCGGGTAGCAACGATTGCCAGGCCGCGCGGAAGCAGGTAGTTACGTCCGTAGCCGTCCTTAACCTCTACAATTTCGCCGGGGGCGCCGAGGTTCTCAACGGCAGCGGTGAGGATCAGCTTCATGATCCCTGCCTTTCAATTGAGTTAAATGAATACTTGCGTGACAGTCTTAGAACGGGGGTTCTGCATCCGCACCACCAAAGCTTCCCGCTTGGGGTGCAGAATTCCACGGATCGTTACTCGGAGCCGACTGCTGCTGAGACCGCTGCGGGGCAGAGGACTGGGACTGGTTTCCAGAGAAACCGCCCTGGTTTCCGGAGAAACCACCTTGGTTGCCGCCGCCGTAGTTAGCACCACCCTGCTGCTGGCCGCCACCATAGTTGCCGCCGCCGTTGCCGGACTTGCGGTTAACCTGTGCGGATGCATAACGCAGGGACGGGCCGACCTCATCGACCTCGATTTCAAAAACAGTGCGGTTCTCGCCCTCACGGGTCTGGTAAGACCGCTGGCGCAAACGGCCAGTAACGATAACGCGCATGCCCTTGGTCAAGGTCTCCGCAACGTTTTCTGCGGCTTGGCGCCACACGTTGCAGGTGAGGAACATGGCCTCGCCGTCCTCCCACTGGGAAGTCTGCTGATTATAGCGACGCGGGGTGGAGGCAACACGGAAATTTGCCACTGCGGCACCCGCTGGGGTGAAGCGCAGTTCCGGGTCGGCCACAATGTTGCCGACAACCGTAATGTTGGTATCTCCCTGAGCCATGTCTTTACTCCTTAATATCGGTTACGTGGATTGCTCGAAACCCAGTATCCGCTATTTGCTGTCGGTGCGCAGAACCTTGGTACGCATAATGGAGTCGTTCAGGTTCAGACGGCGATCAAGCTCGAGAACCGAGTGGGATTCACACTCCAGCTCCACGACTGCGTAGATGCCCTCTTCCTTCTTGTTGATCGGGTATGCAAGACGGCGCTTGCCCCACACATCAACCTTTTCGACTTTGCCGCCATCCTTGCGGATCGTTTCGAGGAACTTGTCTAGGGACGGGGTTACGGTGCGCTCATCCTGGTTAGGATCCAGAATGATCATGACTTCGTAGTGACGCACGGACCTCATCACCTCCTATGGTCTAGTAATTGGTATCGGCCATATCACCTTTGCGGATATGGCAGGAGGGTCTGTTGCGTCAAGCAACCCTCACACAGTACCGCACTGACCGGCGGAAAAGGAAATCCCCCATCTCCTCGGCTGCCGCTAGTGGGTCGCCGCGACGAAGATGGCCGATCCCGCCGGGATCACCGTGAGAAACAGCAAAGCCAGCAAACCCAGCACAACCGGCCAGGTGCGGTCTTGAGAGCGCTGAAACAGGTAGTAGGCGCTCAACACACAAAGGAAGCCCAGCGTGATGGAGACGATGCCCACGATGGTGATAGTCATCGTGAAAAATCCCCCGCCAACGGGTCCCTGCCGCCATGAGCGGCGCGGACCTTGTCCTCAGACTTGCCCCACATCTGGCGGATGATGAGCACACCGATGGCAATGATGAAGCCATCGCGCGTCAGCACCGCGATATCGAGCATCTCGTGCGGCAGACCATTGTTTTCCGAGCCGAGCATGTGCCAGGTAAGGATGGGCCAGAGGAGGGCGTCGGCAAGCGCCCAGCTAAAGATGAGCCGCCACCGCGGAAGCGCCAGGAGTGCCGGGACGACCAGCCACAGGGAGTACTGCGGGGACCACACCTTGTTGAAAATGAGGAAGGCCATGATGATGAGGTAGATCATTTCGGCTACTCGCGGCGCGCGCGGCGCCTTAAGACCCATGATGGCAATCGCCCCGCAGCTCACCAGAAACGCCACGAGTGAGAAAGTGTTGAGGAATTCGGGCTCAAAACTCACGCCCGCGACGCGGCTCAAGAGCGCATAGATCGTGGTCCACTCGGCACCGCGTTCTTGATTGAGCCGGAAGAATTCGCGCCAGGCCTCGGGGTAGGCCAGCGCCACGGGAAGGTTCACCACGAGCCACGTCGCGGCGGTTGCCACGAACATCTTGAAGAAAGGCGCCCAGCGCTTGAGGCGGATGGCCAACACCAGAAACGCGCCTAAGATAAACAGAGGCCACAGCTTGAATGCCGTGCCGAGCCCAATGAGAATGCCGGCGAGCCAGTTCTTGCGCTTCTTCACTGCGAGAAGGGCGCCCACCATGAACGCTACCGACGGGATATCCCAGTTGGTGAAAGCGTGGATAACCACGAGCGGGCTGGCCGCCATGAGAACGGTATCCCATGCCCGGTTGCCCGTGAGCTGGAATACCATGACCACGGTGCCGACCCACACGAGGGACAAGATGAGCGTGGTCAGCCCAAAGTACCAACTGACCTCGGCCATACCAATCCACTCGACAGCCGGATACGTGGTGCGCGCCAGCCAGCCGACGACCCCCTGGAACAGGCCCGCCAGAACGGGGTATTCCATGTAGCGCGTGAGGTCTCCCTCCACCCAGGAGTAGGCATAGGGAAAGCCAGGTTGGTCCAAGCCGCGCCCACCATAGAGCGGCACGATGTCGTTATAACAAAAGGACGTGTACTGGCGGTTGCCATCCCAGTTCAGGCTGATGAGGCCGTCCTCGCCCCGGCGGCTGCCCGCACAGGTTGCCTTACTCAAGAATCCAAACGCCAGGAACGTCCACGCCAGCGTGATGATGACGCGCAGCGGCGTCCACCAACCAGAGTGGGACGAGCGGGCGAAACGCCCCGTCGGCCCGCCGAGGGCATTGACGGCGCCACGGGTCATCGATTCGGATGAGAGTGGGACAAGCTGCGAAGAAGTGTGATGGCTCACCGGGGGATCAATCTCCTATTGGCCAAGCAATTGGTCGAGGCCATCTCCATTAAGGATGTCATCGAGCGAAGGTACTTCAGGGTTAGCGGGTTGCTCAGGTTGCTCAGGCTGGGCCGGCTGCTCTGGGCTACCGCCCTGACCCTCGTCGTGGTGCTCGCCGCCCTCGGCAGGTGCTTCCTCTTCACCCTCGGGACTGTCACTCTCCGGGCTTGCCGGCGTCTGGTTCCACGTGGTGGTCTGGCTCGGATCATAGACATATCCCGAGCCCCAGCTGCCGACGCCGTAGTTAATCGGGTAGGCCTGCGGGAAGGGCTGCTGCTCCACGTTGGCCAAAGAGGTGTCCAAGATGGACTTCCAAATCTTCGTCGGTGCATCCGAGCCGTACATAATTCCGCCCCACTGATTAAAGATCGCGGAGGTGTTATCGGCCGTGCCTACCCACACTGCTGTAGCCAGCTGTGGCGTGGAACCAACCATCCAGGCATCCTTGTTCTGGCCCGTATCGCCCAGCTGCGTCGTACCAGTCTTGGAGGCAGACGGGCGTCCGCCAGCTAGCGCACCATTGGACCATGCGGCAATTGGCTGCATCGCGGAGATCACGTTGTTGGCCACGTTGGCGGAGACACGGCGTTCACCGCCGTCGGTCGGGTTCTCGTAGAGGACTTCGCCGGCAGCGTTTTCTACCTTTTCCACGAAGTGCGGCTGATGCCATATGCCTTGGTTGGTCAAGGTGGCCATTGCCGTCGCTATATCGAGCGGACGCGACTGGTACTGGCCCAGCACGATGCCCTCGTACGGCGTTCCACCATTTTCAGTGAGGGTCTTTTCAATCCCCGGAAGACTGCGCGGCACGCCCAACGCATGCGCCATATCCGCGGTGTCCTGCGTCTTGTTTTCCAAGTCATCCTGGAGGCGCAGGAAGGACGTGTTATAAGAATTCTTCATTGCCTCAGCGATGGAGCAGCTACCGCAGCCGGCACCCACGTCGTTGGTCACGAGCTGCGATCCAGGCAGCTGGTAGGGCGCCGAGGAGTAATAAGTATTGAGATCGATGCCCTGCTGGAGCGCTGCGGCCAGGGTCATAATCTTGAAGGTTGAACCTGTCTGCAGCGGGGAATTGGCATAATCCCAGCCGTTGGAATCGTCACCGCCGTAGTAGCCACGCACGGCACCCGTGGCCGGGTCAATGGTGACTGCTGCCGCGCGTGCATCTTCCTGCAGCACTCCCAGCTCTGCGTGGGCAGCATCCGTCGATGCATTCTGGACGGTCATGTCAATGGTCGTCGTCACCTTCAGGCCACCAGTGGCCAGCTGGTCCTCGGTAATACCCACGCGGGACAGCTCGTCGATGACCTGGTTCTTGATGTGGCCATAGGCACCCGGCGCTTCGGTGTACGCGGAATACTCAGACGGATCGCGGGTCTCCGGGAAGACGAGCTGATCGCGTTCAGACTGATCCAAGTCACCCATCTCAACGAGGCCATCCATGACGTAGTTCCAGCGAGCTTGGGACCGTTCCTCATCTACCCACGGATCAAGGACGGACGGGGACTGGATAACACCCGCCAGCAGCGCGCCTTCTTCCTTAGTGAGATCCTTGGCGTCCTTATTAAAGTACGCATTGGATGCAGCCTCGATGCCATACGCATTGCGGCCGAAGTAGACCGTGTTGAGGTAGGCGTTGAGGATGTCCTCCTTGGACCATTCGTTGGTCATCTTCACCGAGTAGATGAGCTCACGAATCTTGCGGACGTAGGAGTACTCGTCACCAACGAGAGTATTCTTCACATACTGCTGAGTAATCGTCGAGCCACCACCGGCGGAAGCATCACCGGTGAGCTTGCCCAAGACGGCACGGCCCAGACCTGTAAAGGAAAAGCCCGAGTTGGTCCAGAACTCGCGGTCCTCGGCCGCGAGGACAGAATCCTCGACGTAATCCGGGATCTCATCCAGGGTCACCTGGCGGCGGTTGCCCTCCGGTGGAACTAGTTTGGCCAGCTGGGTTTCGCCGTCGCCGGCGACAATCGTGGAAATCTGGCTCGGCTGCAGCTCCTTGGGCTCGGGGACGTCGTATTGCGTATACGCGTACCCAAAGAGCAAGGCGGGGATGCCGACAATTACGAATAAGACAGCGAGCACGATCCACGGCCAGCGGCGTGTGCGGCCGGACGAACGCCTACTCCTGTGCGAGGCGCTCTTCTTGCGATTACCTGACTTTCGCCCGGAGGTTTCCTTCTCGGTCACTAATCCGTGTCCTCATCAATCCTGTACAGAAACTGTAAATACATGCAGCTTACCGGCGTGAACTGGGAAGCCAAAACTACCTTCGAGCATAGACCGTGGCCGCTCGAAGCAGATGATTCCAGCGGCATGCCGGGCACACTTCCACGAAATGCACTGTAAACTCCAGCCTCTCGGCCGCCATTTCTGCAATTTCCGCCGCGCTGCGCGCGCTTCCCGCACGGCGCTTTAAAGAGTCGCCATAAACCCAGCGGGTCAGTCGCAGCTCTTCGCCGCACACCGGGCACGGCTTCTGCATGTCAACGCCGTGGTGCTCCGCCGCCGCGCGAAGGAGAAAATCAGCATCACACAGTTCTTCGCGCGTCACTTTTCCCGCGCGAAGCTCGCGCAGATGCTGCGCGCGCTCCCATTCATAGGAGACTTCGTTGCGGTAGGCCACTTCTGGCCTTGTCTTTGCAGACTCTGCCTTGGACGGAGAATTCACGCCGGACAGTGTAGTGCGGGCAGCGTCAACAATCTAGGCTCCCTTTGGGCGCTTCGTGACGCAAAACCTAATTTTTTACTCAGCTAACTACCGACGAGGGTGGTTTGTAGCTACACTTATTTTCCATGAGTGAAGAAACTATCGAATCCCCGATCCCCTACGAGGACGCCCTGGATGTTGCCCGCCAGATCCAGCCCGCGCTCAATAAGCTCATGCTCATCTTCCAGCGCACAACGGAGGGCACGTCCCTAACCACCTCGCAGGTCTCGATCATGAATCAGCTGCGCCTGCGTGGGCCCTCTCGTGTCAGCACCATCGCCCAAGCAGAGCTAATCCGGATGCCCACCGCGTCCAATGCACTGTACCAATTGGAGCGCCAGGGCTTCGTGGAACGACACCGCGATGAAAAGGACCGCCGCGGTGTTCTCGTCGCCCTCACCCAGCTCGGGGAATCCGAGCTGACCATCGTCTCTCGCCAGCGAGCGGCAGCTTTGGCCGAGATACTGCGCTGGCTTGAACCGGAGGACATCAAGGACGCCAATTCTTTGGTCAACCTGATTTCCAAACTCGCGGATGTGTACCGCCCCACCATGGACGGAAAATAGACCAAAAAGCGCCGGTAGAACAGATTTTATTTTAAAGCGTGAAGGGTCGATAATGAAGGAAACGACCCCGATCCTTTTGATGAATGGCTAAGAAATCTTCACATCCCGCGGAAGGACAGTCCTCCTCGGAAGACCGTATCTTGCCGCTTCGCGTACTCGTCTCGTGGAGCCCGAGCTCCACGGGCACCGAGGCCATCGAGTTTGCCGCATGGCTCGCGCGTTCCACGCCCGTTCAGATCCGGGTAGTATCCACGATTTCGCAACCCTTCACCGTGACGTCGCTCAGCAAGCTCAGCGGCTCCTATAAAAAGTGGTTCAAAGCGGAGCGCGCGACCTGCGAACGCGCCGTTAAGCAGGCCTTGGACGCAGCCGGAGTGGGCAAGACCCAGCTCGATAAGAACGTCTCCGTTCTCATCGCAGGACCGTCCCGCCCGCAGCTGCTGGAGCAAGCGGCTACGGATTTCAACGCGCACGTCATCCTCCTCGGGGCCAACCAGTCCGCGCCCAAGGGCCGTTTCTTCTCCGGTTCTACCGCCGATGCGCTGCTGCACTACTCGCCGCTTCCCGTGGGTCTCACCCCGCGCGGTATCAAGCTGTCCAAGCACGGGGTGACGCGCATCAATTTCGCCTTCACCGAACTTGGCCGCGCCGACGATCCCGCCCTCCGGCACGCGGCATGCATTGCGCAGCGCGGCGGGATTCCCTTGCGTATCCTGGCGTTTTCCGCCAAGGGGCTGGTCGACGTCCCCCTCGAATACTCCCCCACTTTTCCTTCCGACGCCCCCAATTGGCGCGAGCACTCGCTCTCGTTGTTGGACCGCGCCCACGATTTCATCGCAGAGGTCTTCCCGGAGATTTCCGTCACGACGGACATCGGCAGCGGTCACGGCTGGTCCGGCGCGGTGGATTCGCTCAAGTGGAAAAAGGGCGACCTGCTCTGCTTGGGTTCCTCCCCCATGGGGCCGATCGAGCGCGTCTTCATCGGTAGCACCGCCACCGAACTTCTCCCCCACGTGGGAGTGCCAGTCCTGGTCTGCCCGAGCACCTATGACACCGAAGCACGTTAGACTTGCACAACATGGCAGCAGAGCACCCCGAAAATGATCTCACGTCCGACGCGGACTATACCAACCTGCCTCGCCCCGAGCCCCGCAGCTTTGATGAGCTTGCCGACGAACCCGATCCCCTCGCCGTCGCCGAGGCCAACCGCCGCTCCTCGCGCCAGGCGCTGTGGTTTATGGTGGCTATCCTCGTGAGCTCGGCGCTGTACGCGCTCCTCCTCGCTGGATTCTTCAGGTTCTTCGGAACCACGACCGACTGCCTCCGCGTGGAGTTCGCCGCTTGGCTGTGCACAAGGACCCAGCGCACGGTGTTCGCCACGACGACGCTGATCATCCCCTTCATCGGCATGATCGGCTGCGCCGTCATCATGGTGCGCAAACTCAAGGCCTACGTGCGCTGGCGCGGTTGGATGGCGATTTTCTGGGTCATGGCCGGCAACTTCATGATCTGGTGCATCAACGACATCCAGATCCTGCTCACCCCGGTGCTTGAAAACTAGCGAAAGCTAGGCCTGCGCCTGGGCCGCAGCCACCTCGGCGCAATCTGGACGCCCACAGTGCTGGGTTTCCACGTGCTGGATACAGTCATCGCAAATGAGCACCTGCTTGCGGCACGTGTCCTCATTAATGCAATTGTGGAAGGTATTCGTCCCCTTCCCACAGTGCACGCAGTGGCCGAGCTGAATAAAGCCTGGATCCTCTAGGCCCTGACCAAACTCGTGGTGCATGCGCTTGTCAAAGACGTACATCGAGCCTTCCCACAGGCCATCGTTGCCGTACTTTTCTCCGTAGCGGACGATGCCGCCGTCAATCTGATAAACCTCGTTAAAACCGCGGTTCTTCATCAGCGCGGAGAGGATTTCGCAGCGAATACCACCCGTGCAATAGGAGACCACGGGCTTGTCCTTCATCCAGTCATACTTGCCGGATTCGAGTTCAGCGATGAAGTCGTGGGTCGTACGCACATCCGGCACCACGGCATTCTTGAACTTGCCGATTTCCGCCTCCATGGCGTTGCGGCCATCGAAGAAGACGACCTCCTCACCGCGCTCCTCCACCAGCTTGTTGACCTCTTCGGGCTTGAGGTGAACACCACCGCCGATGACGCCGTTCTCATCCACCTTGAGCTCGCCCGGCGCGCCGAAGGCCACGATCTCATCGCGCACCTTGACCGACAGGCGCGGAAAGTCTTCCGCTCCGCCCTCGGACCACTTGAACTCCATCTTCTTGAAACCCGGGTACTCGCGGGTCTCGCGCACGTAGCGCTTACACGCATCCATGTCCCCGCCCACGGTGCCGTTGATGCCGTGCTCCGAAATGAGGATACGGCCCTTGAGCCCGAGCTTTTCGCACAGGGAGCGCTGCCACAGCATGATCGCGGTGGGGTCCTCGATGGGAGTAAAGCAGTAGTAGAGGAGAATCTTGCCAATAGTCACGCCCGCAAGTCTAGGCCTGCTAGTGGCAAGATCCCCAATCTTTCGGCGAAGTCTTAGCGCTTCTGGTACAGCGCGCTCTTACGGGCAAAGACCGGATCGGAGGTCACCAGGACGCCCAGGTTGCGGAAGATGCCCTCATCCACCGAACCCAAGATGGTGGTGGTGTGAACATCGCAGGCCTGAAGCTCCTTGAGCGCATCGAGCGCGCGGCGGGCGTTCTCGTCCTTCGCCGCGGATACCGACAGCGCGATGAGCACCTCATCGGTGTGCAGGCGCGGGTTCTGCGAGCCCAAGTGCTTGGTCTTCAACGTCTGGATGGGCTCGATGGATTCCGGGGACAACAAGTGCAGGTCATCATCGATGCCGGCCAAGTGCTTGAGCGCATTGAGCAGCGCGGCTGCGGAGCAGCCCAGCAACGGGGAGGTGCGGCCGGTGATGATGGTGCCGTCGTGAAGCTGCAGCGCGGCTGCCGGGCCTTGCGTCTCTTCCGACTTCTGACGTGCCGGGAGCACAACCGGACGGTCGGTGGACTTAATGCCGGCCTTCGCCATGACCACGGCAGCGCGCTCGGACTGCGTGGAATCAAGACCGTTGCGGGCTTCTTCCACCAAAGTTTTGAAGTAGCGGCGAATGATCTCCTGCTGGGAGGCCTCGCGGCAGACCTCATCGTCGGTGATGCAAAAGCCCACCATGTTCACGCCCATGTCCGTTGGGGACTGGTAGGGAACGGTGCCGGTCAGGCGCTCCAGCAGAGACTTCAGCAGCGGGAAGGCCTCGACGTCGCGGTTGTAGTTCACCGTCGATTCGCCATGCGCGGAAAGGTGGAAGTGGTCGATGACGTTGGCGTCGTTGAGGTCCACGGTGGCGGCCTCGTAGGCCAGGTTCACCGGGTGATCGAGCGGCAGGTTCCAGATGGGGAAGGTCTCAAACTTGGCGTAGCCCGCAGGCACGCCGCGCAGATTCTCGTGGTAGACCTGCGAGAGCGCGGTAGCCAGCTTGCCGGATCCCGGCCCCGGCGCGGTGACCACCACGAGGTCACGGGTGGTCTGAACATAGTCGTTCTTGCCCAGGCCATCCTCGGAGACAATGAGGTCGATATTGGCGGGGTAGCCCGGAATGATGCGGTGGCGTGCCACCGTGAGCCCCAGGCGTTCTAGGCGCTCGATGAAAGCCTCGGCCTGGCTATTGCCGTCCTCGAGCTGGGTCATGACAATGTTATTGACCAAGAAACCGCGGTCCCGGAAGACGTCGACAAGCCGCAGCACATCATCTTCATAGAGGATCCCGAGGTCACCGCGCATCTTCTGGCGCTCGATATCCTTGGCGTTGATGCAGACAAGGATTTCTACGTCATCCTTGATGCGCTCGAGCATCGCAATCTTGTTATCCGGGGTGAAACCGGGCAGCACGCGGGAGGCGTGCATATCGTCGAAGAGCTTGCCGCCCATTTCGAGATAAAGCTTCCCGCCGATTTCTTTGCGTCGAGCGTTGATGTGCTCCGACTGCAGTTCAATATATTTTTCACGATCAAAACCGAGCGCGCGCCCCATAGTATTTAGGCCCTTCCGTTCAACGGGTAGTACCCGGAAAGTCTACAGCAGCACGGCCCCCGCGTAGACTTCCTGACATGCCTGAGGGACACGTTATTCACCGCCTTGCCCGCACACTCAATGCGGATTTCCGTAACGAGCCACTGGCCGTGAGCAGCCCCCAAGGCAGGTTCGCTGCGGAGGCCGCGCTTGTCGACGACTCCCGCCTCTTACTCGCCGAAGCCTTTGGCAAGCACCTCTTTCTCCACTTCGATGCAGATAACCCGCGCCACGTTATCTACATCCATCTGGGCCTCATCGGTTCCCTACGCTTTGAGCCTTCTGCCGATGTCTGGGGCCAAATCCGTCTGCACATTGATAACGGCACCACGGCCGCGAACCTGCGCGGCCCGCAGTTCTGCACGCTCATTACGGAAGAGGAGTACCAGGCCAAGGTGGCGAAAGTGGGCCAGGATCCGCTGCGCAAGGATGCCGACCCGGATGCCCTATGGGCCCGCGTGCATGCCTCGCGGCGTAGCATCGGCGCGATGCTCATGGACCAAGGCCTCTTTGCTGGTGTGGGCAATATCTACCGCGCAGAAGCCCTATTCCGCCAAGGACTCTCCCCCTTCATCCCCGGCAACCAGCTCGACCGCGCCGAGTTCGACGCCATCTGGTCGGATCTGGTCGATCTCATGGACTACGGCGTCGAACGCGGCCGCATCGACACAGTCCGCCCCGCCCATACGCCGGAGGCCATGGGCCGCGAGCCTCGCAAGGATGATCACGGCGGCGAGGTCTACGTCTACCGTCGCGCCGGGCAACCCTGCTACGTGTGCGGCACCGAGATCCGGGAGCAGCTCATGCAGGGCCGCAACCTCTTCTGGTGCCCTACCTGCCAGCCCGCGCGCTAGGGTGTGGGTTATGCGCCCTGCTTATACCGTCGCCACTGTCCGTGCCGCTGAGAAGCGCCTGCTGGAACAACAGTCTCATGAGGATCAGCTCATGAAGCTGGCCGCCGCGGCGGTGGCAGAGGCCGCCTCGGTGATGCTGGAGGCACGCCCCGGCGCGGTGCTCATTCTTGCCGGTTCCGGCGGCAACGGCGGGGATGGGCTCTACGCCGGGGCGGTGCTGGCCTCGCGGGGCATCACGGTCCATGCCCTGGTCCCGGAACGCTGCCACGAGGAGGCTCTCACTGCGTTCCGTGCCGCCGGTGGCACGGTCCTTTCTGCCGACGCGCTGCCGTCAGGCTGCGCACTGCTTATCGACGCCATCGCCGGCCTCGGCTCCGCCCGGGGATTGACCGGCACCGCGCTCTCGCTCTGCCGCAAGGCCACCGCTGCCGGGGCCGTAGTCTTGGCCGTCGACATGCCCACCGGCATCGACGCCGACACGGGAGTCTGCGCTGCAGATGCCGTCCACGCCGATGTCACCGTCACCTTTGGCTCGCCGCGCCTTGGCCACGCGCTGGCCGCCGAATGCGGGCAGGTTGTGGTCTCCGATCTCTTCTTGCCCGGCGCGCCCTCCTTTGCCGAGACCCTCGCCGAACTGGATGACCCAGCGGCATTCATCGCCCACGAGCCCTCCGTCCCGACGGCCTATGCGTGGCAACCGGGTGAGCTTGATCTGCCGGGCGGGCGCGCTTCCCGCCCTTGGCCGGTGGGCTGCACGGGCCCCATCACCGATCCCACACCAGGCGCGCGCTCCGATAAGTACTCCGGCGGGGTCGTCGCCCTGGCCGCCGGAAGCGGCACCTACCCGGGTGCGGGGATCCTCTGTGCCACCGCGGCGGTGCGCGCCACGCCCTCGATGGTACGTTTCATCGGGGATAACTCGATTACTTCTCTGCTGCCCGAGCTGGTCTGCCATCCTGACGTGGCCTCCGCCGGACAGGCCCAGGCCTGGGTCGTGGGCCCTGGCCGCGGTACCGATGCCGCGGCGGCCACCGAACTGCGCAAGGTGCTAGCGCAGGACCTGCCCACCGTTCTCGACGCCGACGCCCTGACGCTTCTAGCGCGCAATACCTCCCTGCGCCAGCAAGTTACCAAGCACCCGATGACCATCCTCACCCCGCATGAAGGCGAGTTCATCCGCCTCTACGAGGCCACTTTCGGATCTGCTCCCGATGCGTCTGCTGGGTGGGGCACTGCCCTCCACGAGCTAGCCGAGGAGCTGGACAGCATCATCTTGCTCAAAGGCCGCTTGACCCGCGTCACCGCTCCAGGCCAGCCGCTCTATTCCTTCAACGCCGGTCACTCTTTTGCCGCGACCCCCGGCTCCGGAGACGTGCTCTCCGGTATCCTCGGCGCGGTCATGGCCCAGCTCTTCGCCAGCGCTCCCGCCGCGTCACCTGCCGGGGTCATCGCCGAGGTCCTCCACGCCGGTGCCATCCACGCGCACGCGGCGGCCATCGCGGCCGAAACCCCCGAGGGCTTCGCGCCCTGTTCGGCCTCCCAGATCGCTGCGGCTATCCCGCGGGCCATCGCGCGGCTCCTCAACGCCGAGCGCTAGCTCCTTGGCCCGGCGCTAGCTCCGCCGCTAAGTACGTTTCGATCAAATAGCGCCCAGAAATTTGAAAATCTGGGACCTTGTTTGATCGATCCGTACCTGGCCGCCACCACCTTGGTACGTTTTCGCAACGAAGCCCTAGAATTTCGCGATTTTCGGGCCACTATTTACGAAAACGTACCTTGGCCCGGCGCAGTGTCCCGGACGCGGTACCCACAGACTTGCGCATGAGCCCGCGCGGGCCCACCGCCACCGTGCCGCGGCGCAGCGAGGTGTTCTCCCACGGCCACGTCATCCCGGCCCATGCTGCTGCGACGGCGAGGGTCTCGGCCGCGATGTAGCCCGGCCAGGGTCCCAGCAGGTTGATGATGGAGGGGCTTCCCGGCGCGTGGTTGAGGAAGCCATAGTTGCCGTCGGTCTTCGCGTTGACTGCCATCGCGATAGCCATCCACAGCGGCGTGACCTTCACGGCGAAGCGATAGCCCTTCCACGTCGGCCGGTAACCCAAGCCAAAGGTCAGCGCCAGCGGCACAGCGAGGGCCACGATGTGGAAGAACCAATAGGTGCCAAACCGCAGCCAGCGCGGGGAGAAGTAGTAGATGACGTCCGGGGTGATGATGGCCTGCGGGTTAAGGATGATGCCCCAAAAGTAAGACAGGGTCAGGGCATGCTCATTGCCGGTGATAAGGCCCAGCGCCAGGATCGGACGCAGCACATCGCACAGGTGCAAAGGCAAAGACTCGCGGATATCGAATTGCTTAGGGTCCAGGGAGATGACCGTCCACGCAGTACCCGCCACCAGCAAGGCCCAGCCCACCATCCGCCGGATGAAGGTTTCGCGGGAGGTTCCCTTGATCCTGCGGGCAGCGACGATAAAGACCCCGCAGGCCACCACGGTGATGCTCAACATGAGCGCATGCAGCGCAGTCCACTGCTGCATGCGCGGGTAGTCAGTTGGGCTTACTCGGGGCTTGCGGGGTCGTATCATAACGGGGTATTAATTTACCCCTTTGTATGAACACGTGAGAGATGAGAGGGTTTTTACGCGGCTAGCTCGGAGTATTCGGAGAGCTTTCCGTCCTTGACTTCGACCACAGTGTCGGCATAGTCGAGCAAGCTGCGGTCGTGGGTAATGAACAGGGTTGCGGTATCGAAGTCCTCGGTGACACCGCGCAGGAGCTTGGCAATGTCGCGCGAAAGCTTGGAATCGAGGGCGGAGGTGGGCTCATCCGCAAGCAACACGGAAGGCTGGCCCATGAGTGCGCGGGCAATATTGACGCGCTGGCGCTGGCCGCCAGAAAGCTGGTTCATGCGGCGGTTCCCAAAGCCCTCCAAGCCCACGAAACTGAGCAGCTCATCGGCACGATCCTGGCGCGGCTTGCGGCCCTCCATGTGGTCAATGATGAGCAGCTGTTCGCGCGCGGTCAGGGCGGCCAGCAGGTTGGCCTGCTGGAAGATGAGCCCGCGGGAGCCGGTTCGCTCCACGCTGCCGGAGTCCGGCTCGATGAGGCCGGCGGCTACGGACAGCAGGGTGGACTTGCCGGACCCGGATTCGCCGATGACGGCGGTGAGCTCGCCGGGTTTGACGTCCAAGCTGACGCCGTCGAGTGCAGTGGTGCGGGACTGGCCGTCTGGGTAGGTCACCACGATGTCGCGAAGGGACAGTGCAGGGGAAGAAGCGGTGGTAGTCATTAGGCGTTGCCTCCTAGGGCGTCGAGCGGGTTGATCTTGGAAACGCGGCGGGTGGCCAGGAAAGCACCAGCGATGCCGAGCAGCCAGATACCGAGCGCGGGGACGATGACGGTCATGGCGGAGACCTCGAAGGGCACGGCACCTTGGGCGGCAAGGCCCAGCAACCAGCCGACGAGCGCGCCGACCCCTACGCCAATCGCGAGGATGATGGCAGCCTGCGCGATGGCGTCCTTGAGCAGGTACTTCACGCTGGCGCCAAGGGCACGCAGGATGGACAGGTCACGGGTGCGCTGGATGGTCCAGATGCTCAGGAAAGCGATGGTGACCAGCGCGGAGATTCCGTAGAGGAAGGCCTGCATGGTCAGCAGGGAGCCGCGCTCCGAGCTATAAGCCGGCAGGCCGGACAGGGCCTTGCCCATGGACACGGAGGTGTCGGTCGGCTCGTGGGACAGCACGGCCACACCCACCATGTCTTCGGGGGAATGGGAGACCTTCTGCCAAGTTGCGGTGGAGACCCACACCACCGGGGAGTGGGAATAGTACTCATCCTCAACCACCGCGTTCACGTCCAGGTCCACGCCGCCGAGGGTGCCCCGGGATGGCGCGTTCAGGGCGTCGTCGATGGATTGGCTCAAGACCATGCCCTCCTCCGGAATCACGGTGCTGGAGCCAGGGATCTGGGTACCTTCGGGCAGGCCGAAGACCGCCACGCCGCCGTGGCCCTCAAGCTTGGTCTGCGAAGTACCGAGCGGAATGCCAGAAGCGGGGACATCCTCGGCGAAGATCTCCGACTCGGTGAAGGACGGGTCTTCCGTCGAGAAGGTCACATAAGGAGTCTGCTCCCCGAGTGCCTCGAGTGCGGAAGTATTTTGCTTGGACAGGCCTTGGGTCAGGCCGGACAACATAACGAGCAACAACGTAATTAGAGCCACGACGCCGCCGATCAGGAAGAACCGACCGCGGGCGGTGACTATCTCTCTCAATGCCAGGAACATACTATTAATCCTGCTGTGGCCAGCGCAGAAAGTAATCGAGTAGCCAGTTGAACCTCCACTCAACCAGTTGGTTGATTCCCCCTCGTCCAGCCAGAGGATAAGCTGGAGCGCCGTGATGATGAGCAATAAACTGTGGACCGTGGGACTGCACGCCATGTTTGGCTTTCTCCTCGTCTTCGGCGTGCTCCGCGCGTGGGCCGATGACCGCCTTGACGCCCGCGCTCTCGGCCTCTCCATCGCACTCGCAGTGGTCTACACGGGGTTTGCCATCTTCGGCTCCCGCACCATCACCCGCCCCGTCCCCACCACGCTGTGGCTCGCCGCCCTGTGCCTGCTGTGGATCGGGCTTATGGTGCACGCCCAAGACTTCATGTGGCTCGAGTTCCCGCTGGTCTTCGTCTTTATCCATGCGCTTCCCTTCTGGCCGGGAATCGTCGCCAGCGTGGTGCTGTGGGCCGTCGCCGCCTTCGTCCCCGCATGGATCCACCCGCAATTCTGGACCGCGGCCGCAGCCATCGGGCCGTTCATCGGCACCTGCTTTGCCGTGGGCGTCTACCACGCCGCCCGCCGGGTTCAGGCGGAGGCGGCGCACCACGCGGCCGTCGCCAAGCAACTGCGTGAGACCCAGGAGGAGCTAGCGGCCAGCGAGCACCAAGCCGGGCGCCTCGAGGAGAGGGAGCGGCTCTCCCGCGAGATTCATGACACCGTGGCGCAGGGGCTGTCCTCCATCGTCCTGCTCAGCCGCGCCGCCAAGAACACCTCCGCTCAACAGGATGTCACCGAGCAGCTCGCGCTCATTGAAAAAGTGGCCCAGGACAACCTGGCGGAGGCCCGGCGCTTCGTCAAAGAGCTGGCGGCGCCTGCCTCCTCCATCGACGCGGAACTGCGCACACTTGTGGATGAGCTCCAAGCCCAGGCTAAGGGCCTGGGGCTGCGCACCCGCTTCGGGCTCAAGCTCACCGGCAGTGCCGACGTCCCCACCGAGTTTTCCCACGTCATCCTGCGCGCCGCGCGCGAAGGTCTCACCAATGTCATGAAACACGCCGACGCCGACCGCGCCGTGGTCACTCTGGGCTCTTTCGAGGATGGAATCATCCTCGATGTCGTCGATGACGGCCGCGGCATCGAAGGACCACGGGGCTTCGGGCTGACCGGCCTGGAGCAGCGTGTTCGCAGCGTTGGCGGCAGCGTCCAGGTAGAATCTTCACCCGCCGGCACCGCACTCGCGGTGCGAATCCCAACAGGAAGCAGCAGCAATGGTCAACGTGATGCTCATCGACGATCACCCCGTAGTCCGCGCCGGGCTGCGCGCGATTCTTAACGCCTTCCCCGACATCGTGGTGGTGTTGGAAGGCTCCGATGGCTCGGCCGTCGAAAAGCTGGCGGATGCTGATGTTCCCCATATCGATGTGGTCGTCTGCGATATCCAGATGCCGGACGTCGACGGCATCGCCGCCACTCGGCGCGTGCGCGAGCTCGACGGTCCACCGGTGCTCATTCTCACCACCTATGACACGCAGGCGGATATCCTGGCCGCCGTGGAGGCGGGCGCGCTGGGTTACCTGCTCAAGGACGCCCCCGAGGAAACCCTGCACGCCGCGGTGCTCGACACGGCCGCGGGAAAGCGGACCTTGGCGCCTGAGGTCACCAACCTCTTAGCGGAGCGCTTGGCACAGCCGGAGACTGCACTTTCACCGCGCGAGCTGGAGATCCTGCAGGCGCTGTCAACGGGAGATTCCAACAAGCAGATTGCCCAGCGGCTCTTCATCTCCGAGGCCACGGTCAAGACCCACCTCATCCACGTCTATCAAAAGCTCGGCGTGGAAACCCGCACGGCGGCCGTCTCCGCGGCCCGCGAGCGAAAGCTCATCCAATAGATGCATACCTACGATTGCATCGTGGTGGGTGGCGGCCAATCCGGCCTGGCCACCAGCTATTACTTGCGCCGTCAGAAGCTCGATTTCCTCATCCTCGACGCCAACTCCTCCCCCGGCGGGGCCTGGCAGCACGTGTGGGATTCACTCACGCTCTTTAGCGATGCCCACTCCTCCACGCTGCCCGGCTGGCCCATGCCTTCTTACCCGGGTTTCCCGCCGGCTTCCCATGTGGTGGACTACCTCACCCGCTATGAGCAGCGCTATGACCTGCCGGTCCGGCACGGGGTGGCGGTGGAGCGCGTGCTTGACGACGATCCCCGCTTCCGCCTTCTCACCACTCACGGTGAGTTCCGATCCCGGACCGTCGTGGCGGCGACGGGCACCTGGTCCGCGCCGTTCATCCCCTTCTACCCCGGTGAGTTTCAGGGGCGCCAGTGGCACACGGCAAGCTACCCGGGGCCGAATCCTTTCTTAACCAGCACCAGCAGCGGCCATACCAGCCGTGTGGCCGTTGTCGGCGCGGGCAACTCCGGTGCCCAGATCGCCGCCGAGCTAGCCCTCGCCGGTGTGGACACCACGTGGTTCACCTCGCACCCGCCGCGCTGGATGCCGGATGATGTGGATGGGCGCGTGCTCTTTAGCCGCAACCGTCAGCGCATGCTGGCGAAGCTTCGCGGCGAACCGGACCCAGGCCCCGAAACAGAACTGGGGGATATCGTCATGGTCCCGCCGGTGCTCAAGGCCCGCGATAGTGGGCTGCTGCGCGCCACCGACATGTTTTCCTCGCTCGATGAATTGGACCGCGAAGGCTTCAGCGACCTCATCTGGGCCACCGGCTTCCGCCCAGCGTTGCGCCCGTTCCCCGGGCTGTTGGCAGAAGGAAAGCCCACGGTGGAAGGCTTCTTCCCCGTGGGCTATGGCTCGTGGACTGGTCCGGGCTCGGCCACGATTACCGGTGTGTCACCCTATGCACGGCAGGTGGCGGCGGACGTCGCCAAGCTCGTTCGCTCTTCCCGCTAGGCGCTAGAGCGCAACCATGGCGAGGAGCACCACCGCTGCCAGCGCAAGCAGGAATCCCAGGCGACGCAGAATCTTCATCTGCTCCTCGCGCCCCACGCGCGCCATGAGTGCGGCGCCGAGGACAGAGCCCACGGTGTTGTACAGAAGATCATCAATGTCGCTAAAGCCCAGGGCAAAGATGTACTGGGCGCTTTCTATGCACAGGCTAACCACGAGGCCGATGAGCATCGCCCCGCCCAAGCCCCAGCGGATCCTGGCACGGTTGCGCCCGGCCACGTAAATCGCCGCTCCCAGCGGCATGAAGAGAGCAATATTCCCCAGGAGATCGGTCCACCCGCCGTACCACACGGAGGCGTTCTCAAAACCGCCAAAGAGCTGCAGGTTGACCCTTCGCACCGCGTGCGCGGAACCATCCACCACGCCGGGGATGTCCATGAAGGGCTTGCCCACCGTCGCCAACACCACGACCACTAGGGACAGGGCCGCGACAAGGAGGGAATCACGAAGCAGGTGGCGATACGGATCCGGCGCGGGCCGCAGCCGATTGCGCGAGCGTTGAGCTTCTATCCCAGTCATGCGCCTCACCCTAGTGGTTTTCGCTGGCAATCGGCTGAAGCAGAAGCCAGAAAACACTGCTTCACATCCTCTGTACGATAGTGTCCATGAACACACTGATTGTCACTCGCACGGATTCCGGAGTAACGCACTCATTCCAAGAGCAGCCCCTGCTCGGGGAAGGTGACACGGTCGTGGATGTGCAGTTTTCCTCCCTCAATTACAAAGACGCCATGGCCTTGGAGGGCGATAAAGGTGTCATGCGCATCGATCCGCTCGTCCCCGGCATCGATGTGGTGGGCACCGTGGCGGAGACTTCTGATTCTCGCCTGGACCCCGGCCAGCTTGTCGTCTCCTGCGGCGATGGCCTGGGCGAGTTCCGCCATGGCGGCTATACCACCCGCCAGCGCGTCAACGGTGAAGCCACCATCCCTGTACCCCAGCGTTTCAGCGCGCACGATGCCGCCGCAATTGGTACGGCCGGATACACCGCCGCTATCTGCGTGAACCAGCTGCGCACGCACGGCACGACGAAGGGCCATATCCTCGTCACCGGGGCCACCGGCGGCGTGGGATCCATCGCGGTCCAGCTGCTCAAGTCTTCCGGCTACGAGGTTACCGCCGTCACCGGCCGCGTGGAATCCCAGTCGGAGTACCTCACCTCACTCGGCGCGGATCACGTGCTCGACCGCACAGCGTTGTCTGAGACCGGCCGCCCGCTGCAGAAGGCGCTGTACGACGGCGCCATTGACACCGCCGGTTCCACCGTCTTGGCCAACGTGCTGGCGCAGGTGCGCTGGGGCGGCGTGGTGGCGGCCACCGGTATGGCGGCTGGTCCGGATCTTCCTGCCTCGGTGCTGCCGTTCATCCTGCGCGGCATCGTGCTGGCCGGCGGTAACTCCGTCGATGCACCCCGCGAGGTGCGTGAGGCCGCCTGGCAGCTTCTCGACGAACACCTCGACCTCAACATGCTGAACTCTATTACTGAAACGGTGCCGCTGGCCGATGTCGCCACTGCCGCTCAAGAGCTGCGCGCCGGCTCCCGCCATGGGCGCACGGTCGTCGAGATATAGGCAGGGCAGGTGTGAGCGGGCAGCCTTATACTGCCCGGCCCCTTTAGTGGTGCACGCGGTGCGATAGCGATTCGTCGTCGGTGCCGGGGGCATTACCCAGCTCGCCGGTGAATTCATCGTCGCTGCGCGCCAACCAGATGGAGGACACCACCAGTCCGCCCCAGATGACGACGACGAAGAGGATAAAGAGCAGGATTGCGCTTGTAGTCATTGTTATTCTCCTTTCCTTATAGCCGCTACTTGTCGTCCGTGTTCGGTGCGGCGGCGTTGCCTGCGGCAAGTGGGTTCGGAGTACCGGCCGGGCGGCCGCCCACTGGGACGCCGTAATCAGACGTCTCGATGCCGTCCAGGTACTTGTTTCCGCGGAAGTCCACCAGCGGCATGATGAAGCTGGCGAGCAGAATGACGCCCAGCACGGTCCAGCCATAAAGACCAATCTGGGTGGAGGAGTAGCCCTCATAACCTTCGCGGACAATCGTGGTGATCTCGTTGACCAGGAAGTAGACGAGCAGCAGCGGGGTCGCGACGAAAGTCAGGAACTGCCAGAAGCCACCCACCTTGAACTGCGACACGGCGTTGATGTGCTGCTGGATCTCGCGGCGGCGGCCGGTCACCCAGCCGACGACTACGAGGGCGCAGATGGCGCCGAAGACGATGCCCAAGTTGTTGGTGAACTTATCCATGATGTCCAGAGTGACCAGGCCCGAGGAGGTGGCGAACAGGAAGCAGGACAGTACTCCCATCGCGCTGCCAACGCTGATGGCAGAAACGCGGCGGGAAATGTTGAACTTATCTGCCACGGCGGAGACAACGACCTCCATGATGGAGATCAGCGAGGTCACACCGGCCAGGAACAGGGAGCCAAAGAAGAGGACACCGAACAGCCAGCCGAGCGGCATGAGGTTAATGATCGTCGGGAAAGCGATGAAGGCCAGACCGATACCAGACTCAGCCACCTCATCGACAGACACGCCCTGCTGGGCGGCCATGTAGCCCAGAGTGGCGAAGACGCCGATGCCGGCGAGAACCTCGAAGGAGGAGTTCGCAAAGGCAGTAACCAGGCCCGTGTTGGTGAGGTTGGTGCGCGGCTTGAGGTAGGACGCGTAGGTGATCATGATGCCGAAACCGATGGACAGGGAGAAGAAGATCTGTCCGTAGGCGGCGATCCACACCGACGGGTTGCTCAGCACGGACCAGTCCGGAGTGAAGAAGGCGTTGAGGCCCTCGGCGGCGCCGTCGAGGAAGAAGGCGCGGATCACCAGAATGATGAACATGACGGCCAGGACCGGCAGGAAGATGGAGGTCAGCTTGCCGATGCCCTTGTTGATGCTCGTGGCCAGCGTAGCGATGCAGACAACCCATACGAGGATCATGACGCCCAGAATGGCGGGGACGACGTGGCCCGAGTAGGTTGCCTCTGGGTCCGCCTGGAGGAAGTCAACCATGAAATAGTCCGCGGGAGCTTCTCCCCACGCCTGGTTCACGGACTTGATGGTGTAGAGCGCCGCCCACGCAATGATGGCAGCGTAGTAGATGGCAATGAAGAAGTTCACGCCGACTTTGAACCAGCCGATTCCTTCCCAGCGGCTGCTGATACGGCGAAATGCCAGCGGTGCAGAACCGCGGAAGCGGTGACCAATGGCGAGGTCGAACCACAGGATGGGAATACCGGCGGTCAGCAAGGCCACCATGTACGGGATGAGGAAGGCACCGCCACCGTTTTCATAGGCAACGTAGGGGAAGCGCCAGATATTACCCAGGCCGACGGCGGAGCCGATGGCGGCCATGAGGAAGACGAAGCGCGTATTAAAAGTATCGCGTGTAGAGCGAGTCTTATGCGGGGTTGTTGTGGTCATGAGAGAACTTTCTTCTTGAGCAAATATCGCGCACCGCAAGACCGTAGGAATTGTTTATACGGACCGCGTACGGCGAGTATTAGCGAGAAGCTTAGTCTAACTGCCAACCTATAGGTACCGTTTTGAATATTTATTTCTGAAGCTTTACCTCTGCCTTAACCCCATGGCCAGAGGCCTAAAACCGCCACTGCCCCTCAACACTCTGCTCCCCGTCCGAAACATTGGGTCCCGGAAAGTAGCTGAGCGATGAAGGGCAAAGAGTGAGCGAAGAAGATGGTGAAACTAGACGTGCAAATCGCGATCCTGAATCCCCTTGGGAACGGCGAGCACACCAATGAGGGACACGACCGAAATCGCGATGCCGTAGGCGGCGATGGCCATCGAGGTCTCGTACCGCGTGTACAGCATCTCTGCAATCATCGGGGCAAAGGCACCACCGATGATGGAGCCGAAGGCGTAGCCGATGGACACGCCCGACAGGCGCACCCGCACCGGGAACATCTCCGCGTACATCGCTGACTGCGGGCCATAGGTCGCACCCAGGATGACACCTAGGAGGAACACGGCCACGCCGAAGAACATGACGTTGCCCGAGTCAACCGCCCAGAACACCGGGGTGATATACAGCGCCAAGACGATGTAGCCGCCAATGAACGTCGTGCGCCGCCCCACCCGGTCAGACAGGTGGCCGAAGTACAGCGTGCCGATAAACCAACCAATCGACGCGATCAGGGCTACCCCAAGGGCCTGGGGGCGGGTATAGCCCACAACCTTCGTGCCATAGGCGGTGAAGTAGGCGATGACGAAGTAGCCAATCGCGTTGTTGGCGGCGAAGATAACTGCGCACTTGATGACGGTTCCGAGGTGGCCCTTGAACAGGACCGCGAGCGGTGCGGTGGACTTTTCCTTCAGCTCTTCCATCTCCGCGAAGGCCGGGGACTCTTCTACCGCCCGGCGGATCAGGTAGCCCAAGAGAATGAGCACGACTGAGGACAGGAACGGGATACGCCAGCCCCAGGCGAGGAACTGCTCCGGAGTCAGGACGGCGGAGAGCACCAGCATAAAGATGGTGGCCAGGAACATGCCGAGGGGTACTCCTACCTGCGGGAACGCACCAAAAAGTCCGCGCTTGCCGTGCGGGGCGTGCTCAACGGCCAGCATCGCCGCACCGCCCCATTCACCGCCGGCGGAGAGGCCCTGAAGGATACGTAAGAGCACCAGCAGGATAGGTGCTGCCATGCCGATGGAGGCGTAGGTAGGCAGCACACCCATCAGCATGGTGGCCAAGCCCATGCCAACCAGCGTGACGACAAGAACCGGCTTGCGTCCGAGCCGGTCACCCAAGTGGCCGGCCAGAATGGCCCCGAGGGGACGGAAAAGGAAGGAGATACCCAGCGACGCCCAGGCAATGATCTGAGCGAGCGAGGCGCTTTCGTTGGAGACCGGATCGAAATACTGGGTAGCGAAGATCAGGCCGGCGGCCTGAGCGTAGATGAAGAAGTCGAACCACTCAATAGTGGTGCCGACCATCGAACCGGCGAGCACGCGCTTGTGCTCTGTGGTGATTCCCGGCCCTTGGGCAGGCTGTTGGGTGACTGGTGCAGACATAGTGGGAGTCTTTTCTCTATGGGTGCAGAAGCACGGTGGATACAGTTAAAGCCAGTGAACGAAAGGGACAATGGTGAGGCGGGGCGTGCCAAAGAAGCCGAGAACGCGGCAGCGTTTTACTGATCGCGGTTGTCGACGATCCTCTTGGCCTTGCCCTCACCGCAATCGACGTGGTCAGTGATCTCGACGCCAACAGTGACGCCGATGCGCTCCTTGATCTGTTTCTTCAGCCACGCGGCGGAGGCATCGATCTGATCAGGAGTAGCCTCCGAGGAGTGCTCAACCACCAGGGTGAGGTGGTCCATGCGGCCACGCTTGCTCAGCACGCACTGGTAGCGCGGGCGAAGCACGCGGTCCTCAGTGATGATCTCCTCGAACTGCGACGGGAAGCAGTTCACGCCACGCAGGATGATCATGTCATCGTTACGAGCGGAGATACGGTCGATGCGACGCATCGAACGCGCAGTGCCCGGGAGCAGGCGGGTGATGTCGTGGGTGCGGTAACGAATGATCGGGAAGGCCTCCTTGGTGAGGGAGGAGATGACCAACTCGCCGTACTCGCCGTCTGGAACCGGCTGCATGGTCTCCGGATCGATGATCTCTGGGTAGAAGTGGTCCTCCCAGACGGTCAGGCCATCCTTGGTCTCGACACATTCTTGGGCCACGCCAGGGCCCATTACCTCGGAGAGGCCGTAGATATCGGTGGCCGTAATGCCGAAGCCTTCTTCGAGTTCGCGGCGCATTCCCTCGCTCCACGGCTCGGCGCCAAAGACGCCGGCGCGCAGGGAGGATTCGCGCGGATCCAGGCCTTCCTTGCGCATGCGGTCAAGGAGGTTGAGCACGTAAGACGGCGTACCCAGAATTGCGTCCGGCTGGAAGTCCTGCATGATCTGGATCTGGCGCTCCGTCTGACCACCGGAGGTCGGAATCGCCGTGGCTCCTAGGGCCTCAACGCCATAGTGAGCGCCCAGGCCGCCGGTAAAGAGGCCATAGCCGAACGTAATCTGAACCTTATCGCTCTTGCGCAGGCCGCCTGCCCGCAGCGAACGGGCTACGAGCTCGGCCCAAATACGCACGTCATTCTCGGTGTATCCCACGACGGTCGGGCGACCCGTGGTGCCGGAAGAAGCGTGGATGCGGGAGATTTGGTTCTGGCCAACAGCAAACATCCCGAAGGGGTACTCCGCGCGAAGGGTTTCCTTGTCGGTGAACGGGAACAGCGCAAAGTCCGCGAGTTCCTTGAAGTCATCCGGGTGAACGCCCTTCTCATCGAACGCACGGCGGTAGTGCGGGACGTTGTAGTACGCGTGGCGAAGCTCGTTCTTCGCGCGCGCGGTCTGCAGCGCAATGATTTCATCGCGGGAGGCGTACTCAATGCCCATCTGGGGGCCGTGGTGGTCAGAGAAGATATCAAACGTTGCGGTCACGTCATTTGCCTTTCATTTCGAGGAGAGGGGAAATACCACACCCTTTAAGCTCCCTCGAAAGTGCTGCAAGAAGTTGGTTAGCTGGGACAACGCACAAAAGTACGTTAATTACTTACCGTTCGGTTGGGTAAGTCTTGTGACGTACACTACAGGCCGTTGTCGTGATAGACAACACAATTAGTCCAAGTTTTTGAAGCGCAACACATCATCGCAGGCCACGACGGTTTCACCGACAAAAGAAGCCCCCACCCCCATATGGAGCCCCAACGGCGGAGCGAAACGCTCGCCCCCGACTAGCTGATCAACTACTTGCCCATCGCGACTAGCCCGTCGCTTGCGGAGCTAGGCCGCCAAACACAACACTCTCAAAAGCACTGGCCAGCTCCTCGGCACCAAGTCGACCCTCCGGCTCGTACCAATCAGACGTCGAGTTAATCATTCCGAAAATCATGCGGGTCAACAGCGGAGCCTCAATATCGGAGCGAATAGCACCCTCCTCCTGAGCAGCCTCCACCAGCGGAACCACGGAACGCGTCAGCGTACGGCGGCGCTCCAACGCGCTCCGCTCCACCTCGGAGTTTCCACGCAAACGGAGCAAGAGCGCGACAGACTTCGGGTCGGAGCACAGCACCTCAATCGAGCCACGCAACAGCCCGCGCACCCTCTCCCCCGCCGACACATCGGCCGCGGCCATCTCTTCCGCAACCGCTTCCAAACGGCTCAGTGCCTGCACTACCGTGAGCTCCAAAATCTCTTCTTTGGAAGAGATGTGGTGATAGAGCGCGGACTTAGAAATCCCCAATTCGCTCGCCACATTATCCATCGACGTGGCGTCGTAGCCGCGGGCTGTAAAAGCACGGACAGCTGCACGAATGACATCTTCACGGGAGTAGCCGGGGCGGCCACGTGCCGCGCCCTGGACAGTGGATTTCTCATTCTTCACGCAGTCCATTCAAGCAGAGAGCCCCGAGCACCGTTAGACTAGTGAGCCACCACACCCCTTTTCGCTCCCTCGGCAGCACTGCGGAAACCCCTTACCTCAAGGAGGAATTCCCATGAGCACCGAGCACCCCATCCTCGCCCCCGGCGTCGCCGAAAGCCCCGAGTTCACCCACGTGCGCACCATGTTCGACGATGACCGTGCCACCGCGGAGATTGGCGCGAAGATTACCGCGCTAGACGTCGGCAAGTGCGAAGGCCACTTCACCGTCCGCCCGGAGATGTGCAATGGACATGGCACGGCACAGGGTGGCTATTTATACATGTTTGCCGATTCCATCTTCGCCGGCGTTTGCAACTCCGGTGGCGACTTGGCCGTGGCCGCGCACAACTCGATTCACTACATCGCCCCCGCCTTCGAAGGGGATGTCGTTGACGGGGTTGGGGTGACCCGCCAAGCCTGGGGCCGCAACGGCGTTGTCGACGTCACCCTCAGCATCAAGGGTAAGCCCATCGCCGAATTCCGCGGCACATACCGCGTGCTGCCCGCCAAGCCCCAGAACCGCAACAAGTAGGGCGCAGCTCACAAACTTGGTTGACATAGCTCACACATGCCCCATATACTGACCAACCAGTCAGTAAGTATCACCGAGCCGACACTGAGCAGAGAGGGAACGATTCCTCCCATGACCCCATCAGAGAAAACACTCGCCGCCGTCCCGGCCGCGGATGAAGCACAAGCACAGCAGCGCTTCGACGAGCTCATCGCCGAAGACTCCCGCATCGAGCCCACCGACTGGATGCCGGCTGCCTACCGCAAGACCTTGACGCGTCAGATTTCCCAGCACGCGCACTCCGAAATCATCGGCATGCAGCCGGAGGCCAACTGGATCAGCCGCGCGCCTTCGCTCAAGCGCAAGGCCATCCTCATGGCCAAGGTGCAGGATGAGGCCGGCCACGGCCTCTACCTCTACTCCGCTGCGGAGACCTTGGGCACCTCGCGCGACGAACTGGTGCATCAGCTTCTCGACGGCACCGCCAAATACTCCTCCATCTTCAACTACCCGGCGCGCACGTGGGCCGACATCGGAGCCATCGGCTGGTTGGTGGATGGCGCCGCCATCTGCAACCAGGTCCCGCTCTGCCGTGCTTCCTACGCACCCTATGGCCGCGCCATGGTGCGCATCTGTAAGGAAGAGTCCTTCCACCAGCGCCAAGGTTGGGAGATCCTCTACGAGCTGTCCCACGGAACGCCCGAGCAGAAGCAGATGGCGCAGGAAGCCATCAACCGTTTCTACGGACCCGCACTCCAGATGTTCGGCCCGCCGGATGATGACTCCCCCAACTCCAAGCAGTCCATGGCGTGGAACATCAAGCGCTTCTCCAACGACGAACTGCGCCAGCGCTTCGTGGACATGATTGTCCCGCAGGCCGAAGCCCTTGGCCTGCACTTCGAGGACCCGGACCTGAAATGGAACGAAGAGCGCGGCCACTACGACTTCGGCGAGCTCGACTGGTCCGAGTTCAAGGCCGTCATCAAGGGCGAAGGCCCCTGCAACGTGCAGAGGATGCAGCGACGTCGCCAAGCGCATGCCGACGGCGCGTGGGTCCGTGAGGCTGCCGCAGCCTACGCCGAGAAGCACCACTCGGCTGATACCTCGCTCATCGCTTAACCCCTAAGCACACTGCTCAACCAGCTTCGAGACTTTAAGGAAGATTCCATGTCTAGCTCCACCTGGCCCATGTGGGAGGTCTTCGTACGCTCCTCCCGCGGCCTTTCCCACGTTCACGCCGGCTCGCTCCATGCACCGGATGCCACCATGGCCCTGCGCAATGCCCGCGATCTCTACACCCGCCGCAACGAGGGAACCTCCGTCTGGGTCGTGCCCAGCGAGGCCATTGCCTCCTCCGACCCGGACTCCAAGGGCGGATTCTTCGAATCCCCCCAGGGCAAGAGCTACCGCCACGCCACGTACTACGACAAGTCGGAAGGAGTGCCGCACCTGTGACCGGATTTGCAGCCGCCGATTCTGCGACCAAGCAATCGCAGGGCAACGGCATCACCGCAGAAGACATCGCCGCCTCCGGCGCAGTGGCCCCCGAGGACACGGCTCGCTATGCGCTCATGCTGGGCGATGACGCCCTCATCCTGGCCCAGCGCCTGGGCTGGTGGATTTCCCGCGCGCCGGAGATGGAAGAGGACATCGCACTGGGCAACATCGCCCTCGATCTCATCGGGCACGCCCGCTTCCTACTGACCTACGCCGGTACCGCATGGGGCAAGACCGAGGATGACTTGGCTTACTTCCGTAACGAGGAGGAGTTCCGCTCCGCGCGCTTGGTCGAGCAGGAGAACGGCGACTTCGGCTACACCATCGCCCGCCAGCTGCTCTTCTCCTACTACCAGTACGGGCTCTACACGGCCTTGCTGGAGTCGCAGGATGAAACCATTGCGGCGATCGCGGCGAAGGCCATCAAGGAAGTCGAGTACCACGTCGACCACGCCAACCAGTGGATTCTTCGTCTGGGCCAAGGCACCGAGGAGTCCCACCGCCGAATCACGGAGGGCCTGATGTACATGTGGCCCTACCTTGACGAGCTCTTCGAGGATCTCCCGCTTCACGAGAAGCTGGCGGCAGAAGGCATCGCAGTTCTGCCCTCGAGCCTGCGCGCGCAGTTCGATGAGCGCATCGCCTACGTCCTAGACAAGGCAGGTCTGGCCATCCCGGACGTCAAGCAAGCCCGCTCCGGGCAGCGCACCGGGCGTTTCTCCGAGCACCGCGGTTTCATCCTCGCGGAGATGCAGTCCTTGGCGCGCCAACACCCCGGCGCGACCTGGTAAAGACAAGGAAAGGACCAAGGTTTCATCGTGTCCATCACAGATAAATCCCACCCGCTGCGCCCCACGCAGCCTGACGACGCCCACGTGTGGGACGTCGCCGCCGAGGTTCCCGATCCGGAGATCCCCGTGATTTCCATCGCCGACCTTGGAATTCTTCGGGACGCTCGCCTGGATGGCGATACCGCGGTGGCCACGATTACCCCCACCTACTCCGGCTGCCCCGCCATGGAACACATCACGGCGGACATCACCACAGCGCTGACCGATGCCGGTTACGCGAAGGTGCGCGTCGACCTCGTTCTCCACCCGGCGTGGACCACCGACTGGATGACGGAGACCGGCCGGCAAAACCTCAAGGACTACGGCATTGCCCCGCCCAGCGGAAAAACCCGGGCCACGCCGGAAGGTCCTATCCCGCTCACACTCGAACCGCCGCCGGCCATCGAATGCCCCCACTGTGGCTCCCGCCGCACACGTAAGCTTGCCCAATTCGGTTCCACCTCCTGCAAAGCTCTCTACAACTGCCAGGATTGCTTGGAGCCCTTCGACTACTTCAAGGTGCACTAATGACCACGACCCCGTCTGCCCCCGCAAAGAAGAAGGCCACGTTCAACACCCTGACCGTGTCCGAGGTGCGCGCCCTGACCGAGGACTCCGTGGAGGTTTCCTTCGCTATCCCTCCGGAGCTCCAGGACGACTATGACTACATCCCCGGCCAGTACGTTGCACTGCGGGCAACCATCGACGGCCAGGAAGTCCGCCGCTCCTATTCCATCTGCGATGTGCCTCGCGACGGCGTGCTGCGCGTCGCCATCAAGCGCGACCGCGGTGGCGTCTTCTCCACGTGGGCCAATGACACCCTGCAGCCCGGCGACACCATGGACGTGATGAACCCGCAGGGCGCGTTCACCTCAAAGACTCACCTGACCGGCCTTAACAACCCCGAGGCCGTGCGCGAAGAACTGGAGAAGCTGGAGAACCCACACCTCGTGGCCATTGCAGCGGGCTCCGGCATCACGCCAATCATGGCCATCGCCCAGACCGTGCTCCACACCTCCCCCGACACCACCTTCGAGCTCATCTTTGCCAACAAGGGCGGCGGCGACGTCATGTTCGCCGAGGAGATTGGTGACCTCAAGGACAAGTTCCCTACCCGCTTTGCCGTGCACCACGTCCTGTCCCGCGAGCAGCGCGTTAACCCGCTGTTCTCCGGGCGCATCGATGCCGAAAAACTCCAGACCCTGCTGGATAACGTCGTGCGCACGGACGCTGTCGACGAGTGGTTCCTCTGCGGTCCCTTCGATTTGGTGCAGCTGGTGCGCGATGAGCTGGCCAGCCGCGATGTCGGTGAGAAGGACGTGCGCTACGAGCTGTTCACCACCGGTAAGCCCTCTGGGGATCAGAACCAGGCCGGGCGCCACGTCGAGGTGGATCCGGAAGGCGATAACGTCACCATCAACTTCCAGCTCGATGGCCTCTCCGGTTCTGTTGAGTCCCCGGTTTCTGCCAACGAATCCCTGCTCAACGCCGCCCTGCGCGTGCGCTCCGACGTCCCCTTCGCCTGCGCCGGCGGCGTGTGCGGCACCTGCCGCGCCAAGCTGGTCGAGGGCGAGGTCGACATGGCGGAGAACTACGCGCTGGAGGCCGATGAGGTCAAGGCTGGCTACATCCTGACCTGCCAGTCGCGCCCCACCACGCCCACCATCGTCCTCGACTTCGACGCCTAGGAGAAACATCCATGATCGACCTGCACCACGACGCCGAAGCCGGGGTTATCGAGCTCGTACTCAACAACCCGAAAGCCCTCAACTCCCTCGCGGAGGAAGACCTCGCCGAACTCTCCCGCTGCCTCGATGAGGCCGCGCAGCTTAGCCCCCGCGCACTCATCTTGCGCGGTGAAGGCAAAGGCTTTTGCGCCGGCCGCAACATCAAGGGGCTCAACCCGCGCGAAGACGACGCCACCGCATACCTCGCAGGCGTGGTTACCCCGGTGCTCAAGAAGATCGATAACTTCCCTGCCCCCACCTTCGCCGCCGTGCACGGCCCCTGCCTGGGTGTCGGCCTCGGTCTCGCTTTGGCCTGTGACGTCGTCTACGTCGCCGAGGATGCCAAGTTCGGTTCCCCATTCGCCAACCTAGGCGCCACCCTGGATTCGGGCGGGCACTCCCTCTTCGTCGAACGCCTCGGCACACACCGCGCGATGGACCTCATCATCACCGGCGAACTCATCTCCGGTGCGGAAGCGGTGCGCGCTGGCCTCTTCTCCCGCGCGCTACCAGCAGAGGAGCTGCTGGAGTTTACCCGGGGCGTCGCCCAACGCGCAGCCCGCGGCGCCACCCAAGCTTTTCTCACCAGCCGCACCCTGGTCCAGGACATCCGTGACAACGGCACCGGTTTGTGGGCCAGCGTCGATGCCGAGAACATCGCCCAAGGAAAACTCTGCGATACCGAGGACTACTACGAAGGCTTCGCCGCTTTCAATGAGAAGCGCCCGCCGGTCTTCCACGGACGCTAAAACCTCCAGACCTTCTAGAACGCATACCGCGCAGTTCACACAGCGCAGTACACACACAATAGTTAAGGAATCATATGACTGCATACCTGGTATCCGGCTTCCGCACCCCCGTGGGCCGCTACGGCGGCGCACTGTCCTCGGTTCGTCCAGATGACCTCATGGCCACCGCCATCAAGAAGACGGTGGAGGAGGCCGGACTCGATCCCTCCGCGGTGGATGAAGTCATCATCGGCAACGCCAACGGCGCCGGCGAGGAGAACCGCAACGTCGCCCGTATGTCCTGGCTGCTCGCCGGGTTCCCGGACACCGTTCCCGGGATGACGGTCAACCGTCTGTGTGCTTCGGGCATGTCCTCGATTGCCCTGGCCACCGCCCTCGTGGAGTCCGGCCAGGCGGATATTGTCATCGCCGGTGGCGTCGAATCCATGTCCCGCGCGCCCTGGGTCATGGAGAAGCCAAGCAAGCCTTTTGCCAAGCCAGGCCAGGTTTTTGATACCTCCATTGGCTGGCGTTTTGCCAACCCAAAGTTCGCGGAGCAGGAGAAGATGACCTACTCCATGCCGGAGACCGCCGAAGAGGTGGCCAACGTCTTCGGCATTAGCCGCGAGGAAGCCGACGCCTTCGCCGTGCGTTCCCAGGAGCGCGCGCTCGCCGCGATTGAGGCCGGCAAGTTCGCCAGGGAGATCGTGCCCATCGAGGTCACCGACCGCAAGGGCAACGTCACCGTCGTCGACACCGACGAAGGCCCCCGCCCGGGCACCACGATGGAGGTTCTGGCCAAGCTGCGCCCGGTGACCTCCCTGGGAGATGTCACCACGGCGGGCAACGCCTCCTCGCTCAACGACGGCGCCTCCTGCGTCATTGTCGCCTCCGAGGAAGCCCTCAAGAAGCACAACTTGACCGCCCGCGCCCGCGTGGTGGCCAACTCCGCGCGTGGTGTGCGCCCGGAGATCATGGGCACGGGCCCCATCCCGGCGACCCGCGACGTGCTCGAGCGCGCCGGCTGGGAGCTCGACAGCGTGGACGCCGTCGAGCTCAACGAGGCCTTCGCATCACAGTCCATCGCCTGCATCCGCGAGCTGGGCTTGGATGAGGACAAGGTCAACGCGTGGGGAGGCGCCATCGCGCTGGGCCACCCGCTGGGATCCTCCGGTTCCCGCATCACGTTGACCCTGCTGAACCGCCTGGAAACGGACGGGCTGCGCCGCGGCATCGCCACCATGTGCGTGGGCGTGGGCCAGGGCACCGCAATTGCGATTGAGAGGGTGTAGATGACTACTGCCATCGAAATTTCAACGCGTGGCGAGAACGACGAGATTGTCGTCGCCAAGCTCAACCGCCCCGCCGTCCGCAATGCCATCGATGAGCAGATGGTGACAGAGTTCCACGAACTCTGCGCGCAGCTCGAGTCCGATCCCCGCATCCTCATCATCACCGGCTGCACCGTAGATACGTCCAAGGGCCCTCGCGGGATCTTCGCCTCTGGGGCGGATATCGCGCAGCTTCGTGAGCGCCGTCGCGAGGACGCCCTCCGCGGCATCAACTCCGGCATCTTCCACCGCATCGCCTCCCTTCCCGCCCCCGTCATCGCGGCGGTGGATGGCTACGCTCTCGGCGGCGGATTGGAGCTGGCCTTGGCCGCAGACTTCCGCGTGTCCACTCCTTTTGCCAAGTTTGGTCAGCCGGAGGCCGGCCTGGGTATCGCTGCCGCCGCGGGTGCAACCTGGCGCCTCAAGGAGTGCGTGGGCACCCCGCTGGCGAAGGAGATTCTGCTGGCCGGGCGCATCCTCAACGGCGAAGAAGCCCTGGCCAACCACCTGGTCAGCGAGCTGCACGAGCCGGACGCGCTTGTCGACGGTGCCCTGGAACTAGCCGGGCGCATTGCCCAGCAGGACCCGCTCGCCGTGCGCCTGACCAAGCAGCTCATCGCCATGCCAGATGCAGCGCACCCGGCGGTGGATAACATCGCCCAGGCCGTGCTCTTTGAGTCCCCCGCCAAGTTTGAGCGGATGCAGGCCTTCCTGGACCGCAAAAAGTAAACCTTCCACTCACAAGGAGATTCAACTCATGTCCTCAGTACTGCAGGTTCCTGCCAAGGTCGGCGTGCTCGGCGGCGGCCGTATGGGCGCAGGCATCGCTCACGCCTTCCTGGCCGCCGGCGCGTCCGTGACCGTGGTGGATATCAACGATGACGCCGTGGCCGCCGCCCGCGAGCGCGTGCACAAGGCCATCCGCGGCTCCCTCGACCGCGGCGCGGAAGGCACCTTCGAATCCTGGGATGAGCGTCTCAGCTTGTCCACCGCCGCCTCCGCCTTTGCCGGCTTTGACCTCGTGGTTGAGGCAGTTCCGGAGTCGATGGATCTCAAGGTGGCCGCCTTTAAGGATATCGCCGAAGCCGCCCCGCAAGCCGTCGTCGCCACCAATACCTCCTCACTATCGGTGTCCCAGCTGGCAGAGAGCATCCCCAACGACGTCATCGGCCTGCACTTCTTCAACCCGGTTCCGGCCTCCAAGCTGGTGGAGGTGGTCGTCGCCGAGTCCACCCCTGATGCACTCGTGGACACCGCCAAGGGCTGGGTCGAGGGCCTGGGCAAGACCGCGGTGGTGGTTAAGGATGCCCCGGGCTTCGCCTCCTCCCGCCTCGGCGTGGCCATTGCCCTTGAAGCTATCCGCATGGTCGAGGAAGGCGTGGCCTCCCCGCGCGATATCGACAACGCCATGGTGCTGGGCTACAAGTTCCCCATCGGCCCGCTGGAGCTGACCGATATCGTGGGCCTGGATGTGCGCCTCGGCATCGCCGAATACCTCGAATCCCAGTTGGGTGAGCGCTTTAGCCCGCCGCAGCTCATGCGCGACATGGTCGCCCGCGGCGAGCTGGGCCGCAAGTCCGGCAAGGGCTTCTACGACTACTCGGATTAAGGCACGCGCCCTTAGTTCTTATTTTTAGGAGCCACGAGCGCGTTGGTAATACGCGCCGTGCACAGCCTCCTCCCCTCGTCATCTGTAATGACGATCTCGTGGGAGCACAGCGTCTTACCCAGCTTGATGGCGGTGGCCGTCGCCGTCACCAGACCCGAGCGCCCGGAAGCGTGGTGCGTCGCGTTGATATCCACGCCCACGGCGACCTTGCCCAGCGTCGAGGCGTGGATCACCGCCGCCCAGCTGCCGACGGCCTCGGCGATACAGGCCATGGCACCACCGTGGAGCAGCCCGAAAGATTGGGTATTTCCCTCAACCGGCATGGTGGCTACCACTCGCTCAGCCGACTCTTCCAAGATTTCTACGCCCATCTTCTTGTCCAGCTCACCCAACTGAATCTTCCATACCCCTGCGGCCATGCTGCACTCCTTACTTAATCCTAGAAATGTGACGCAGACTATACTAGCCTGTATTTACTGACCAACCGTTCGGAAACTAATGGAAAGGCCAAACTTTTCGCTATGACTGAAGCCCTCGTCCCCAGCTACCTCTCCGGCCAGTGGCTCACCCCGGACAACCCTTCGCGCGTTGCGGACGTGCACGACGCCTCCACCGGGGACGTTGTCGCCAGGGTTAGCGCCGAAGGCCTCGACATCGCCGGCGCCATCGATTACGCCCGCAATACCGGGCGCGAAGGACTGCAGAAGCTCACCTTCCACGAGCGCGCCCTCAAGCTCAAGGAGCTGGCGATCTACCTCCAAGACCACCGCGAAGAGCTCTACGAACTGGCCAACAAGGCCGGCGCTAATAAGCGCGATAATTTCGTCGATATCGACGGCGGTATCTCCACCATGTTCACCTTCTCCTCAAAGGGCCGCCGCGAGATGCCCAACTCCACCGTCATGCCGGATGGCGAAGCGGAGGTCTTCTCCAAGGACGGCTCCTTCATTGGCCGCCACATCTACACCTCCATCCCTGGCGTAGCCGTACAGATCAACGCCTTCAACTTTCCCGTCTGGGGCATGCTGGAGAAGTTCGCCCCGGCCTTCATCGCAGGCGTGCCCTCGATTGTTAAGCCCGCCACGCCGACCGGCTACATCACCGCGGCGTGTGTGCGCCTCATGATCGATTCCGGAATCCTGCCGGAGGGCAGCCTGCAACTCATTTCCGGCTCCGCCCGTGACCTGTTGGATCACCTGGACTATCGCGATCACGTGGCCTTTACTGGCTCTGCTGATACTGCGAACACCCTGCGCGCACACCGCAACGTCATCGAGGGCGGCATCCAGTTCAGCGCGGAGGCTGACTCCCTCAACGCCGCCATCTTGGGTACCGATGTCACGGCGGACTCCCCGGAGTTCGACGCCTTCGTCAAGGCAGTCTTCGGCGAAATGACCTCAAAGGCGGGCCAGAAATGTACCGCCATCCGCCGCGCCATCGTCCCGCATGCGCTTGTCGACGCCACCATTGAAGCCCTCAGCGCACGCCTGCGCGACAAGGTGGTCGTGGGCGATCCGCGCGATGCCTCCGCCACCATGGGTCCGTTGGTCTCCGCAGATCAGAAGCAAGACGTCGCGGAGGCCGTCGAGAAGCTCAAGGCCGGCGGCGGCGAGGTAGTCTACGGCGGCGAGGAGGCCAAGGGCGCGTTCTTCAACCCCACTATCCTGCGCTTTGCCGATAACCGCGCCCCAGCTGTCCACGACACCGAGGCCTTCGGCCCCGTCGTCTCCTTCCTGGGTTACGACTCCCCCGCCGAGGCCATCGAGCTCGCCGCCTTGGGCTCTGGCTCGCTGGTTGCCTCCGTTATTACGCATGACCCGCAGCTGGCACGCGAGTATGCACTCGGCATCGCCGCCCATCACGGCCGCCTGCACTTCCTCGACCGCGATGATGCGAAGACGTCTACCGGCCACGGCTCTCCCCTCCCGCACCTCGTCCACGGTGGCCCGGGTCGCGCCGGCGGCGGCGAAGAACTGGGTGGTGTGCGCGGCATCCTGCACTACATGCAGCGCACCGCCGTTCAGGGAACCCCGGACCACCTCACCGCCATTACCGGCCAGTGGCACCGCGGCGCAGCCGTGCAGCGCGTGACCCGCGCCGACGTGGAAAACGGCCAGGGTACCCACCCCTTCCGCAAGGACCTGGCCACGCTGCAGATTGGTGACCAATTCGCTTCCGACCTGCGCCACGTCTCCCTCGAGGAAATCCTCGAGTTCGCGGAGAAGACCGGCGATACCTTCTACGCCCACACGGACGAGGAGGCTGCAACAGCTAACCCCTTCTTCCCGCGCCGCGTCGCACACGGCTACCTGCTGGTCTCCTGGGCTGCGGGCCTCTTCGTGGAGCCCGCACCGGGCCCGGTTCTGGCCAACTACGGCCTGGAGAACCTGCGCTTCATCACGCCGGTGACCTACGACGATTCCATCCGCGTGGAGCTCACCGCCAAGCGCATCACCCCGCGCGTGACCGATGACTACGGCGAGGTCTGCTGGGATGCCGTGCTCTACAACCAGGAGGACGAGATCGTGGCGACCTACGATGTCCTCACCCTCGTGGAGAAGGTCAACACGACCTACGCCTAGGCCATACCTCGGCGCGAAGACGATTGTGTGCGAGCCAAGTCACACAATCGAGTCCGGTTTCTTTTATCATTACTGTCATGAAAGAAACTACCTCAACCACTGGCTCCGTCATCATCGTCGGCAGCGGCCTCGCCGGCATGGTCGCCGGCTACGAGGCCCTCAAGGGCGGCAAGCACGTCATCTTCTTAGAACAGGAAAACCGCAATAACCTGGGCGGCCAGGCCTTCTGGTCTCTCGGCGGGCTGTTCTATGTCGACTCCCCCGAGCAGAAGATGATGAGGGTTAAGGACTCCGAAGACTTGGCCTGGCGGGACTGGGCCAACTCCGCAGATTATGACCCAGTGACCGAGGCGGACCGTCACGACTACTGGGGCAAGAAATGGGGACGCGAATACGTGCGCTTCGCCGCCAATGAAAAGCGCTGCTACCTCAAGTCCTTGGGCCTCAACGTCCTACCCACCATCGGCTGGGCCGAGCGCGGTTCCGGCGATGCCTCCGGCCACGGTAATTCCGTCCCGCGCTTCCACCTCACGTGGGGCACGGGCCCGGAGGTCGTGCGCGTGTTCCGTGAGCCGCTCCTCAAGGCAGAAGAAAAGGGCCAGGTAGAGTTCCACTTCCGCCACCGCGTGGATGAGCTCGTCGTCGACAACGACGACACTGGTAGTCCCCGCGTCGTCGGCGTGCGCGGCAGCGTCCTCTCCCCCACCAGCCAGCCGCGCGGTGAGGCGAGCCCGAGGGACGTCGTCAAGCACTTTGAGCTCCGCGGCGCCGCCGTGGTCATCGCCACCGGCGGCATCGGCGGCAACCTGGACAAGGTACGCAAGATGTGGCCCACTGAGCGTTGGGGCGAATGCCCGAAGGAACTGGTCACGGGCGTTCCAGCGCATGTCGACGGCCGCGGCATCGACATCGCCCAACAAGCCGGCGCCTCCGTGGTCAACACCGACCGCATGTGGGCCTACACCGAGGGCATGACCAACTGGAATTCCATCTGGCCTGGCCACGGCATCCGCATCATCCCCGGCCCCTCGGCACTGTGGCTCGACGCCGAAGGCAACCGCCTGCCCACCAACCTCTTCCCCGGCACCGATAACCTAGCGGCCTTGGCCCACATTGGCCAGACCGGGCACGGTTACTCCTGGTTCGTGCTCAACCAGGCCATCGTGGATAAGGAGTTCATTTTCTCCGGCTCAGAGCAGAACCCGGATCTGACGGATAAGGAATTCAAGAAGCTCGCCGGCAAGCTAGGCCCCGGCACGCACGTGGCAGTCAAAGCTTTCATGGAAAACGGTATCGACTGGGTCGTGGAAGACAACCTGGAGGATCTCGTCACCGGAATGAACGAAATCTCTCCGGAGGGCTCCCCCACCATTGATGTAACCCAACTTAGGAAAGTTCTGGAAGATCGCGATTCCCAGCTGGATAATCCCTTCAGCAAGGACGCCCAAGTCAACTATCTCCGCGTGGCCCGCGGCTTCTTAGGCGACAAGCTCATCCGCGTTGCTCCCCCACACCGCATCCTCGATAACTCCAAGGGCCCTCTCATCGCCGTGCGCCTGAAGTTCCTGACCCGCAAGACGCTCGGCGGCCTGGAGACCAACCTGGACGGCCAGTGCCTCAACGCCGACGGTACGGTTCTGCCTGGCCTCTATGCCTGCGGCGAGGCCTCCGGTTTCGGCGGTGGCGGCATGCACGGCAAAAATGCGCTGGAAGGCACCTTCCTGGGCGGGTGCATCCACTCGGGCAAGCGCGTGGGCGAAGCGTTGGCGCGCGGCTAGCACTGTTTTCTAATACTGTCGGGCACTATGAACCTCGCTAGGAACGTCCGCATCGACGTGGAGAATCCCTTCTTCACCACCTCCCGCTTCGTCGCCGCCCCCGCGGAACTCACCGTGGGCGAGATGATGATCATTGTCCACGCCGCGCTCGGCCTTGAGCCCTCTCATCCGGGAATCCTCGTGGGCGAGGAAGGCACGCCGATCGACGTCCTCACCATCATTGACCAGGACTTTTTCGAGACCTTCCGGGAAGTAGCGCACTACCACCCCTCGGACGGCGCATGGAATATCAGCATCAGCGTGGCGGACACCTCGCGCGTCGTCATGGGGCTGCCAGCCCTCATCGCCGGTGAGGGCCCCGATCTGATGAGTGAGCTGGGCAGTGCCGAGGCGATGTTCAAGGTGGTCCTCGATGTCCAGGCGACTATGGCCTACATGGCTGTTCCTACCGAGAGCATGGAGCGCATCTTCGCGCTCTTCCCCAACTACACACTGGACCAAATCCACCAGCGCCTCACCACCTTCTTCCCGCCGGCAGTGGCGCAGCGCCTCGCCACCATGGGCACGGAGGCCGCCAACCTGGAGGGCGGCACCAAGCCCGCACTGCCTGGGGATCTCCCCCTGGATCCTTTCCGCTCCACACCCTTCGAGGACATCCCGGTGCCCTCCTCGGAGATGCTGGAGGAATGGCGCGCGGAAATCCACGAGGCCTACCCGGAGCTGCGCCCCGACTATGAGCTGCCGGCGCTTGACGACGCCACCGCTCACCACGTAGGCCAGCGTATACGCGAATACCTCGAGGTCATCGAGGAATATCCACGCCTGACCGGGGCCGGCTACCTCAAGCAGGCGGCTGTCGCGCGCCTCAAGGAAGGGCTGAATAGCCCCAATGATTTTGATGACGTCAAGCGCGAGGACTACCACCAGCCGCTGTTGAACCTGCGCGGATTCCTCACGGACTTGGATTGGCTCAAGACCACAACGACGCAGATCAAGCTCACCAAATATGGCCGCAAGGCCATGAGCGATCCGCTCTGGGCAACGCAGGTCATCATGAACAACATCCCTTATGCCTACGCCGAACCGGAGGGCATTCCTCAGCTCTCCTTCGAACTAGTCCACCTATTGCGCGGTGAGTGGGAGTTCAATCCGGAATACGACTACACGCACGCCATCACCCGCGACCTGCTGTTCACGCTGGGCATTCTCGAGGATGACTCCACGTTCCCTGACATCACCGATGGGTGCCAAGGCTTCCTCGGCGAAATCATCACCAAGGTGCGCAAGGAGCTGAACCAAGAGCTGGACTAGTTCCAAGTCGCGACCTTGTAGACGCCACTAATGACACTGCTACCTAGTATTGTTCGGCGGTGGGGTGGGGTTGTTCCACGCTAAATCCGCCTAGGACAGGAAGGCGTCCTGCAAAAGGCATCTTTGGGTCTAAAAACGCCATCTGCACTGAGTAAATGGCGTTTTTGGCCGCGAAAACGCCTTATGACAGATGCCTTTTGTCAGACGCCTTTTGTCAGTTACCTCCCGCATGTCGATGGAGTCACGCAGACGTTGCGCGCTGCGAGGGGAGTGACGAAGGTACACGCCTAGGCGCAAAACTGCCCTAACTGACGATTTTCCCCACGATCATTCGCTGGAAGGCGCTGGTTTCGTCAACTAGGGCAGTTGGGGCCCCGACTTATCGGGGCCCCGGTGGTTTTATTTGACCACCAGGTTGACCATGCGGCCCGGAACGTAAATCTCCTTGACCACGTTCTTGCCAGCGGTGAGCTCCGCAATGCGCTCATCGTCCTTGGCAATGCCCACGACGGTGGCTTGGTCGGCGTCGGCAGGCACCATGACGCGGGCCTTGACCTTGCCGTTGATCTGTACCGGAACCTCGATCTCATCATCAACCAGGTACTTCTCGTCGAACTCCGGGAAGGCCTCGTAGGTCACGGTCTCATCGTGACCAAAGCGCTTCCACAGTTCCTCCGCGATGTGCGGGGCAACAGGGGAGACCAGCTGGGCCAAGGGCTCCACGGCGGCGCGCGGCGCGCCCTTCGGGTAGGCCTTCGTCAGGTAGTTCACATACTCAATGAGCTTGGCCACCACGGTGTTCAGGCGCAGGTTCTCGTAGTCATCGCGCACACCGGCGATGGTGCGGTTGAGGTGCTTCAGGTCATCGTCGGAAAGCTCCGCGTCCGTCGTGCACAGCTCGCCGGAATTCTCATCGATAGCCAGGCGCCACAGGCGCTGGAGGAAGCGCTGCGCACCGACGACGTCCTTTGTTGCCCACGGGCGGGAGGTATCCAGCGGGCCCATCGACATCTCGTAAACACGCAGGGTATCGGCACCGTACTCGTTGCAGATGTCATCCGGGGCCACGGCGTTCTTCAGGGACTTGCCCATCTTTCCGTACTCCTGGTTAACCTCTTCGCCGTTGTAGAAGAACTTGCCATCCTTCTCCTCAACCTCGGCGGCTGGGACGTAGACGCCACGGGAATCGGTGTAAGCGTAAGCCTGGATGTAGCCCTGGTTGTAGAGGCGGCGGTAGGGCTCCTTGGAGCTCACGTAGCCCAGATCGAAGAGGACCTTGTGCCAGAAGCGCGAGTAGAGCAGGTGCAGCACGGCGTGCTCAACGCCACCGACGTAGAGGTCAACGCCACCCGGGTCGTTGGCACCGTGCTCGTCTGGGCGCGGGCCCGTCCAGTAGCGCTCGTTCTCAATATTGCAGAAGATCTCGTCATTCGTCGGATCGATGTAGCGCAGCTGGTACCAGGAAGAACCTGCCCACTGCGGCATGACGTTGGTATCGCGGTAGTAGGTCTTGGGGCCATCGCCCAGGCCCAGGTCCAGTTCCACCTCAACCCACTCGCGGGCCTTGGCCAGCGGCGGCTGCGGGGAGGAATCGGCATCATCCGGGTCGAAGGACACCGGCTTGTAGTCTTCTACCTCTGGCAGCTCGATGGGCAGCATCGACTCCGGCAGCGGGTAGGCCTGGCCGGCCTCGTCGTAGACGATGGGGAAGGGCTCGCCCCAGTAGCGCTGGCGGGCAAACAGCCAGTCACGCAGCTTGTACTGGATCTTCTCGCGGCCCACGCCCTGTTCCTCCAGCCACGGGATGATGGCGGCGATGGCCTCGTCCTTGGACATGCCGTTGATGTCCAGGGAATCGTTGGCGGAGTTCACGGCCTTGCCGGACTCGGTATAGGCCTCCTTGGTGATGTCGCCGCCAGCGACGACCTCCGTAATGGGCAGGCCAAAGACGGTGGCGAACTCGTAGTCACGGGTATCGTGCGCCGGGACCGCCATGATGGCGCCGGTGCCGTAGCCGGTCAGGACGTAGTCCGCGATGAAGATCGGGACCTTCTTGCCGTTGACCGGGTTGGTGGCATAAGTGCCCAGGAAGACGCCGGTCTTTTCCTTGTTCTCCTGGCGCTCCAAATCGGACTTCGCGGCGATGGAAGCACGGTAGGCCTCCACGGCCTCCTTCGGATCATCGTGGCCGAAGGTCCAGCGCTCGTCGACATCATCCTCGTAGGGGATGGGGGAGAGGAGGGCGTCGACAAGCTCGTGCTCCGGGGCCAGCACCACGTACTCCGCGCCGAAGAGGGTATCCGGGCGGGTGGTGAAGACGTCGATGTTGTAGCCCTCAGCGTGGAAGGTGACCTCCGCGCCGCGGGAGCGGCCAATCCAGTTGCGCTGCATGGACTTGACCTTCTCCGGCCAATCCAGAAGCTCCAGGTCATCGAGCAGGCGGTCCGAGTAAGCGGTAATGCGCATCATCCACTGGCGCAGGTTCTTGCGGAAGACCGGGAAGTTACCGCGCTCGGACTTGCCCTCCGCGGTGACCTCCTCGTTGGCCAGCACCGTGCCCAGGCCCGGGCACCAGTTCACGGTGGAGTTGGACAGGTAGACCAGACGGAAGTCGTCGAGTGCTTTGCGCTGTTCTTCCTTGCTCAGGTCCGCGTAGTAGCGGCCGTCCTTAGTGGTGCGCTTGCCCACCTCGAGCTCCTTGATGAGCTCAGAAATCGGGCGCGCCTTCTGCTGCTCCTCATCGAACCAGGAGTTATAAATCTGCAGGAAGATCCACTGCGTCCACTTATAAAACTCCGGGTCAGTCGAGGCCACCGAGCGGCGCGGATCATGGCCCAGGCCCAGAAGGCCCAGCTGGCGGCGCATATTCTTGATATTCGCCTCCGTCGTGGTGCGCGGGTGCGTACCCGTCTGGATGGCGTACTGTTCTGCCGGCAGACCGAAAGCGTCATAGCCCAGCGTGTGCAGGACGTTCTTGCCCAGCATGCGTTGATAACGCGCGTAGGTATCCGTAGCGATATAGCCCAGCGGGTGGCCCACGTGAAGGCCCGCGCCGGAAGGGTAGGGGAACATGTCCTGGATGTTCATCTTCTCCGCGGGAAGTTCCTTACCCTCCTCCGCGAGCGGCCCAACTGGGTTCGGCGCATTAAAGGTGCCGTTATCCTTCCAGTACTGCTGCCAGGCACTTTCGATCTGCGCGGCGAGCTCCGGCGTGTAGCGGTGGGTGGTGTTATCGCTCGGGTTAGTCATGGTTAGACAGTGTAGTCACCGCACGGACATCTCCCCAGTTAGACCCAGCTAGGCCGCAATTCCGTTCCGCAGCGCGGCCACGCAACTGACGACGCCCCCCTTGTCCCCTCTAAGCTCTGCCACTAAAATCACCATTGTTCTACTGTTCTACATTTAACTTTTTACAGTCACCAGCCAATAAGGAAAGGCGGTTGGAGCAATGACCAACATTTCTTTGCGCGAACTCAACCAGCGTTCTGGCCACATCGTTCGCGAAGTTGCCGCTACAGGTCAAAGCGTGGTCATCACCGACCGCAATCGGCCCATTGCTCGCGTTGTTCCCATTTCATCTCTAGATAGCCCCGTGGAGCAGTTAGTAGCTGCCGGAATCCTGAGCCACAACCCGAAGCCTTACTCACAGCCAAGCACCACAGACTATCTGCCTTCCGGGACAGACGTTGTATCGCTACTGGATAGGGAAGACCGCTTGTGATGATCTACGTCGACACTTCGGCACTAGCGAAGTTGGCCTTGCCCGAGCGCGAAAGCTCCGAAGTCGCTGCACTCCTTGAAGGCCAGCAACTGTTTTCTTCTGCACTCATTGACATCGAGTTATCTAAAGTGTGGCAGCGCAGTGGCCTCACCGGCGCCGGTTACCGGAAGTTCACGGAGGGGGTCTCCAAAGTTGGCATCAGCGATGAGGTCATTCGTCGAGCTTGCTCGCTGACCGGCGTTCGCTCCCTGGATGCCATCCACCTGGCGAGCGCCTGTCTTCTCCGCGACGCTGGCCTCACCCTGACCTTTTTCACCTACGACAAACAGCTCCACGCCGCTGCCCAGTCTCAAGGTTTTGCTGTCTTTCCCTCGCCACAGTGACGACCACCAATACAAGTCTTGGGGGTACCTCTACGTCGTCTTCACTACCAACCCGACTTAGGCCAAATTGGTGCGGAACAACTCCACCCCGCCGTCGAAAAATGCAAGGTAGCAGCGTCAAGAGTGACGTTGCGGCACCTGCCCGATGACCTAAGTCGGGACACAACGACCGTTCCCGTAGAACACTGTACGCATCTTCGCGAAGCGGATTACCGGCTCTTCCGGTTTTGGGGTGCGTAGCGGGGTGAAGTAGAACACGACGGGTTCAGCGGGTCACCACAACATGTAGGGGTCCCTGATGTGAAGATGAAAGTTCCTACACAACCATCTAAACCCACCAGGGACCCGTACTGTGAAGCCTACTGGAAACCTCGTTGCTGACACCATCTGCCGTACCGCGGAAATCGGTCTTGCCATCACCGGTGCTGCCGATGCCGGAGCGTTGACTATCATTGAGGCTAGGCCAGTAGCCGTTGTCGGCGTGTGCCCGGACTGCGGCCAGCCTGGCAAGCTTCGTGACCACACCATCCGTCGACTCGTTGATCTTCCTGTCGTTGGATTCCCCACCAGGTTGCATGTAACAGTCCCTAGATTCTTGTGCACAGCCGACTCATGTAAGAGGAAGATCTTCCAAGAATCTTTAACCTGCGCTGATGACGGCGCCAAGCTTACTTATCGGGTCACCCGCTGGATCTTGCAGCGCCTTGCTATTGACCGGATGAGTGTGTCAGCTA
>NZ_KV805059.1:56785-57178 GCF_001811515.1 Corynebacterium sp. HMSC076G08
TGGATGCCTGCCGCCAGCTTGTCTACGGCGACCCCTGTCACCTAGACGGGGTTCGTATCCTGGGAGTCGATGAACATGTATGGAAACACACCCGAAAACCAGGCCAGGTATCAAACCTGGTGACCATACTTGTTGACCTCACCCCGCTGGTGGACGGGCGTGGTCCTGCTCGTTTGTTAGACATGCGACCGGGCAGATCTGCCGACGTGCTCAGCGGGTGGCTGAAACAACGCGACCCCAGCTTCCGGGAGCAGATACAGGTGGTGACCATGGATGGGTTCACCGGTTATGCCACCGCAGTCGAAGAGCAGCTACCACAAGCAGACAAAGTCATGGACCCTTTCCATGTGGTGCATCTAGCAGCCGACAAGCTCACCAGTTGCCGACAAAGAC
>NZ_KV805060.1:0-1043 GCF_001811515.1 Corynebacterium sp. HMSC076G08
TTGGGCTTTTCACGGCCTTTTTGTGGAGAGTTTGATCCTGGCTCAGGACGAACGCTGGCGGCGTGCTTAACACATGCAAGTCGAACGGAAAGGCCAGTGCTTGCACTGGTACTCGAGTGGCGAACGGGTGAGTAACACGTGGGTGATCTGCCTTGCACTCTGGGATAAGCTTGGGAAACTGGGTCTAATACCGGATATGAGCCGCTTTTAGTGTGGTGGTTGGAAAGTTTTTTCGGTGCAAGATGAGCTCGCGGCCTATCAGCTTGTTGGTGGGGTAATGGCCTACCAAGGCGTCGACGGGTAGCCGGCCTGAGAGGGTGTACGGCCACATTGGGACTGAGATACGGCCCAGACTCCTACGGGAGGCAGCAGTGGGGAATATTGCACAATGGGCGGAAGCCTGATGCAGCGACGCCGCGTGGGGGATGACGGCCTTCGGGTTGTAAACTCCTTTCGACAGGGACGAAGCGCAAGTGACGGTACCTGTATAAGAAGCACCGGCTAACTACGTGCCAGCAGCCGCGGTAATACGTAGGGTGCGAGCGTTGTCCGGAATTACTGGGCGTAAAGAGCTCGTAGGTGGTTTGTCGCGTCGTCTGTGAAATTCCGGGGCTTAACTTCGGGCGTGCAGGCGATACGGGCATAACTTGAGTGCTGTAGGGGAGACTGGAATTCCTGGTGTAGCGGTGAAATGCGCAGATATCAGGAGGAACACCGATGGCGAAGGCAGGTCTCTGGGCAGTTACTGACGCTGAGGAGCGAAAGCATGGGTAGCAAACAGGATTAGATACCCTGGTAGTCCATGCCGTAAACGGTGGGCGCTAGGTGTAGGGGGCTTCCACGTCTTCTGTGCCGTAGCTAACGCATTAAGCGCCCCGCCTGGGGAGTACGGCCGCAAGGCTAAAACTCAAAGGAATTGACGGGGGCCCGCACAAGCGGCGGAGCATGTGGATTAATTCGATGCAACGCGAAGAACCTTACCTGGGCTTGACATACACTAGATTGCTGCAGAGATGTAGTGTCCCTTGTGGCTGGTGTACAGG
>NZ_KV805061.1:0-312 GCF_001811515.1 Corynebacterium sp. HMSC076G08
CACTATACAGTTCTCACACAACACCCCACACAACCCAAACAACCAAGAAGTAATCCAACCTGACTGCTGAAACTCGTGTGGGTTATACAACCAGGGAACAATGCCCCAGACACCCAACAATGCACCAAGTACTCTTCAACGCGTTAGCTAATCAATCATCCCAGTTAAGATGTATCTCCACCCGATTATTATGCGGTGGCAGTAAAACGTTTGTTCACTCAACCACCAGCCACACAACAAAAGTGCGGCTAAAAGACACCAACTGGTGCCATATAAAAGCTCCTTAGAAAGGAGGTGATCCACCCGCACCTT
>NZ_KV805062.1:0-246 GCF_001811515.1 Corynebacterium sp. HMSC076G08
AATGGGCCCATGTGCAGCAGAAACGACTATCCGGCGAAGATGATCGGGCAGCATTTTACGATGATGTTGACCGTAAGATTCATCAGATTTGGAAAGACTCTGATGAGGTTTATGGTGCTCCGCGGATCACCGCAGAACTTACCGAGCGCTACCAGATCACCTTGAATCGCAAGACTGTGGCTAAACGGATGCGCATGATGGGCATTGAAGGGAGGGCCTGACCCCCGGAAAGTAGACACGTCGGGG
>NZ_KV805063.1:0-7667 GCF_001811515.1 Corynebacterium sp. HMSC076G08
CACCACACCGCTACCATTTCAGTCTTCTGAACAGGACAGAGACCGAAGTAGGGCGAGGAGTCTCTGGGGAGTTACAGAGCTTGGAAGGGGAAGCGATGGCCGGAGTATTTCTACTTAGGGGCGCAGCAGGAGTACCTAACGATTAATCCCAAACCTGACTCTAGGAAGATCCCGTCTGGTAAGAACGTTTCTAGCTCTTTGGTAGGAGCAGAGCAGTCACTATTCATTTTTACCAACAGGGAAATTGGAGCTGGTTAGCGAGATGGAAGCTGATTTCTTACAAGTCGGAGCTGATGATTCGGTAGGCGAGGACATACTTTCTAGAGAAAAGCTCGTTGGTCATGCTTGCCAAGTGATCCAGAGAGTTCATTCGAAGGACAGCAGTTCTGTTGTCGGTGTAGTGGGTTCGTGGGGGTCCGGAAAAACTTGGGTGATGGAGCGCGTGGCCCAGGAGCTTGAGTCCAGTGAACCAAATCGATGGAAAATCGCACGGTTTACCCCGTGGGCTGTTGATAGCCCGGAGGAATTAATCGGTGAGTTTTATCAGTCGATCGGCGAGGCACTCGATTTGGGTAATGATGAGAGGTTCCAGAAAATCGTTGCACGAGTTCTACGGTTTTCTGGTCTGTATGCAGGCATGGTCCCTGTTGCTGGCGGGGCTATTGCAGCTACTTCAGATGCCGTAGCTGACTATCTGGAAAGACCAAAATCATGGAATTCACTATTTAGTGCGGTCTCTAATGTGATCCAGGAAAAAGGTTTCAATGTATTAGTTGTTGCAGATGATATCGACAGGCTGCAAAAGCCTGAACTGTATTCGCTCCTTAAAGTTATTAGGCTCTTGGGACGATTTCCTGGAATTACTTTTCTCCTTGCTCTGGATATCGAGACTATCGGGGGTAGCGTTGGAGCTGACTTGTCTTCCGGTGCAGCCGGCGCGGGGGCAGCTGGCTTCCAATATTTAGAGAAGTACATTCAGTATCGAATTACTGTTCCGCCACTTACCGGATATCAGAAATCGAAATTGATTGAGTTGGTGCTGTCTTACTGTGGGGATAGTTCGGAATTCGAGTTTGATCCTACGAGCCATGAGGTCTATGCATTCATTCGGAATTGGCTTCGGCTGCCCGTAACTATCAGGACCGCACAGCGATTCGGTCAACAGCTTCTATCTACGTTGGCGCAGCTTAATCCAGCTGAAATTAATTTAACTGATGTTCTAAATCTGCAGCTCCTGCAAACAATCTATCCTTTTGTGTTCACCCGACTCCCTAGGTACAAGGAGATCTTAACTCGTTCTGACAGTCTTTCAGAGGAGGATCGATCCTACTTTGAAAAGCAATTAATCATGGGAGTTCCAGGATTTGGGAATTGGATTGAAAGGTCTTCTGTACGGGGGCTTCAAATCTCTAATCCGCATAGCAGCTTATCGGAAGCAGAGGTGGTTGTTGGTGTTTTGAGGGAACTATTTCCGGTCCTTGATCAGGTAAGGGGATCTAGGAGAGTGGGAACGGAACGGATTTCTGATCCGAGCCATTTTGATCGATATTTTACGCTCAACATTGATGATGATGACTTGTCAGAGTTAGAGGCCGATCGGGTCCTGAAAGATGCAGCGAAAGGAGAGGCGTCCGAATTCGAATCACTCTTGGAGTGCGAGGATACAAACTTACGGTACGTTATTGCCAACCGGTTGGAGCTCGGCTTCGAGCGTTTAGAACCTGGTTTTAACCCAGAGGAATGTTCACGAGTCCTTATGGCTGCCGTTCGAGCATTGAACGCTCGGGAAAATATATCTGGAGCTGCCAACAGCTGGCTAGTCTGGTTCATAGTAAATCTTATGTCCACGGCACGTCTAAAATTGGAAAAATCATCGATTTTGAGTCTCTTGGCACACGGGGAGAATCACAAAGATGTAGGCCCACTCATCGCTCGGGGAGTCCTTAGGGAGAACTATGGCGGTTTGCCTCCAGCGATGTACATGGCATTCGTAGAATACGGCAGAGTCCTCATTGCTTCCATCATCGGCGATATGGCTGAAGGAGAGCGTGCGCCTCTTAATGCTTATTGGAGAATTAACAGCTTTATTTTCCTTTATAAAATATGCAACAGTTATGAGTGGGATCAAATAGGCGTTGATCCTAGTATCGAATTTCGGAGAGAATTCCGGAAAGCCTTCGAAGCTGGAAAGTTTTCGGCGGCGGACTTTGCATCTAGGTTTGTTTCGGTGGATCCTCTGGCAGTGACAGATAGCGGCAATGATGAATACATAATCGAAGTATCGATTATTGAGTATTTCCGAGACTTTGATGATCCTTTTTTCGACGAACCGCTTCAGCGTGATAGGCATGTCGATGCTAATACCTGGGGAGAGCGCAAAGAGTTTGCACGGGGACGATGCGGTGAAAGGAAACAGCATTCCTCGTTGAGTGAGCGCCCTGCGCGGCTTGACTTATGAAAACCCCAGGCAGGGCTGGAGCTTCTTAGTGATACGGCGCGCGATTTGGCTGACGGTTAAATTGCAACAGTTGCTGACGCTAGGCGACGGGAGCTTAGGTGCAAGTCGGGCGTCGTCAAGCGCCCTGCGTGGGAGTCGGGACACGATCCTTGGGCGAACACGTAGGGACCCAGTAAGAGCGTAGAGCATCCGGGTGATTGGTGACAGAACACTGAGATCGTCAACATCGGTTATGTTCTTCGAATGAGAGGTGGAATCCTGAGTTTGGATCTATTAGATCTGCGGCACACCTAACCAAGAACCTCTAGACTTGCCAGAAACGCGCGCTGGGATCGTCCGCAAGGTCCTGGCGCTCAAGGTGAATTGTCTGGAGTGAAACTAGATGTCGGAGAATACGACACTGCGGAAAACGATGAAGCCGTCGTGGGTGTTTGCGATGGCTCTCGGGGCGGCGATTGGCTGGGGTGCCTATATCTTGCCATTCGACTGGATGCAGAAGGCGGGGCTTGCCGGAACGGTCATCGGCTTTGTCATTGGCGGTCTGATGATTGCCGTGATTGGCTTGAGCTACGGCTTTACCATTCGTGCGCTGCCGCTGACCGGTGGTGGGGTGGCGTTCGCCATGGCGGCACTCGGCCGGACTCATGCGTTTATCGCAGGCTGGGCGCTGACGCTGGGGTACTCGTGTGTCGTTGCGTTGAATGCGTCGGCGGTCACGCTCGTATTCCGCGTCACGTTCCCTGAATTGGTTATGCGGGGCGCGCTTTACGACGTCGCCGGGTGGACCATCTATCTCCCCGAAGTAGCGATCTGCTCGTTGTTCATCATTGTGTTCGCGTGGTTGAACTCTAAGGGTGCGGCACTCTCCGGCCAGTTCCAGTTCTTTGCCGTTGTGCTCATGATTCTGGCGGTGGTGGTTATCGTGGCGTCGATGGTGATCTACTACGTCGTCGAGCGCCCGGCGCTTGCTCCCGCTTTCCCTGTGGATGTTCCGCCGGCTGCGGCGGTGGCGACGATCATCGCTTTTGCCCCGTGGGCCTACGTGGGCTTTGATTCCATTCCGCAGTTGGCGGGCGAGTTCAATTTCTCTCCGCGGAAGGCGCTGGGACTTCTGCTGTGGGGTATTACTGTCGCGACGGTCATTTATATGGCGATGATGTTGGCGACGTCGATTGCCGTGGGCACCCACCGCGATGCTTTCGAGGGCGAGGCTTGGCCACCGGCAGCAGCCATCAGCGAGGTGATGGGGCCAGCAGGTCTGGTGCTTATGGTCGTCGCGGTGAGCGCGGGTGTGCTGACTGGCCTCAATGGTTTCTACACCGCGGCAAGCCGTGTGCTGTTTACGCTGGGGCGGGCTAACTTGGTTCCGCGCCGCCTGGGTGAGCTCAAGGGCAAGCAGCACGCCCCGCGCAATGCGATTCTTTTGGTGTGCGCGGTGTGCTTGGTGACCCCGTGGTTCGGGCGCGCGGCGTTGACGTGGGTCGTCGACATGTCCAGTGCTGGCATCACCGTGGCGTATTTCTACACTTGTTTCTGTGCCTGGAAGATCGCGCGCACCGGGCAAGTCCCGGGGATGCCCAAGCCCATTGCACCTAACAAGTTCTACGAGTACTTCGCGCTGGCCGGGTGCATACTCTCCGTCGGGTTCTTGGCGCTGCTCTTTGTCCCAGGCTCGCCTGGCATGCTGGGAACGGCCCCGCTTATCGCGCTGGTGGTCTGGATTGTCCTGGGGCTGGCGTCGTGGGCTGTTAAGAGCCGTCAGCTGAAGGATGTGCCGCCGGAGAAGACGGCGTCGTTGATTCTGGGATAGGGGGCCACCTATAGCGATATATCTTTACCGCATTTGTGATTGATGCGTTCTTATGGGAAATTGTCGGTGCTGCGAAAGGCACTTCGATACACATCGATGCTCTGCCTATACAGCCGCTTTGGAGTATGCTTTAGCGGATATTAATCGAAACCACTATAACTGGACGGTGTGCCAAGGTGATCGGGGCAATCAGTACGTGGCATTGACGTATTTCACGCCATTAGCTGAAATCAGAATCCTGCCCGAGCTCGCCAGACTGCGGTGAGCCCACTTGCAGAGTTCCAAGGTTCCAAGCGGCGTCACGAAGCGTTGGACTCCGCCATCCACAGAAGGTAGACACCGAGTAGTAATCACCTACCTCATCAATATAAAGACAAGGTCAAGTATCAGCTGTATTTCCTCGCCTTTGCGGACTGGTAAGAGTCTTAAGTTGTGTCTACTGTTAACTCGTTACCTTCCAAAAACATTGGCGGCGGACGTGTCTAATTCACAGAAATTACTATTGAAAATAAATTAATATTATTGATGTGAGGGCTAAATGATTCCAATCTCTTCGAGGAGGCGGGGGACAGAGGTTGAAGGATAAATTCCCACCTGATTTAAGGAAACTCTATTCTGATTATCGGCGTTCTGGGCGGCATTTTTAAAATTCGAATACGGGAACGTTGGTGGAATCTCTTTTTCGAGGAGGAGGTTGTGGTCCTGGCAGAGCCTGGCGAGCTGGGTGTCATGGCAGGTGATTTTTCTTTCCACATGCCAGAGGAGCCAAGCTTCAAATTTAGTATTGCTGATTGCAACGGAAATATTATTTTTCTTGGCAGTTTCTAGGGCCTTATTGAGGTTGCTTTTCCCTTGTTGTGGAGGGGTATTCCAATGATCTACATCGATTACAGCGAAACATTTGACGTATGGTAGCTTGTCGGGGTGCTTCTTTGAGTTCCCACACTTTTGGGCATCGGCCTTTTTCAATTCAATGCATTTATCGACGACAGCAGTAGGGGTGCTGGTCCAATTCTTTGCTTTATCAATTCTGGGCTTCACCTCTATATGGAAGTTTACGTCGGGGCCTAAAGTTCTTTTAAGTCCGTCAAAATATGAGGGTTCAGTCTTTAACCCTTCTGTTACTATAAGATAGCGATTTTTTATTTCCTCTTTTTTCTTTCGGTTCGAGTGCAAGCGACGCCCTCCCTTCTTTCCTGACGGCTTAGGGGTTCGAGCCATCTTAGTTCTCCTTGCTTTTACTGGTTACAAGCGTTCGAATGGTTGACGGGGACACGTGAGGTATTGCGCCGTAACGGCCGCTTAAATAACGACGTTCGTAGTTGGCCTTTTTGTGTAGTTCGAAATCAGTTAATGGGTAAACTTCGGATGAGCCATCCGTATTTTTTTCGACGAACCAGAAACTATTCTCATTCAAGTTTAAATCCTTTGCATGTTCTAGGATGTTTGTATTGTGTGATGTGAATATCAGCTGCGCACTGTTTATGTTTATGCTGGGATCGGAGAAAGCGTTGATAATTAACTCCATTAAGCTCTGGTGAAGGCTCGAATCAAGTTCATCGGCGATTAACACCCCACCGTCACGAAGGATTTCTAAAATTGCGGGAGCAGTGGCGAGCCAGCTCAGGGTTCCGGTCGATTGGTCGGCGAGGCCAAGTTCTTGTGTCTCGCCGACGCCACGGTGGAAAAAGCGGAAGGTATGTACCAATGAGGAGAGTTCCTCGTCGGAGAACTTGGCGGCTTCAGCCGATCCTTCGGCAGCATTGCCTGTGGTATCGCTAGCTTCGTCATTAAGAACTTCTACCAGTCTCCGGACTTGTTTCATGAACTCTTCGGGGATTCTTTGTTGATCTAATTTAACGCTTTGAATCCCGGTGTCAGCAGCTAGCATTAGTTGGGAAAGATCCTCGATGTTGAGTTTTCCCTCTCGGATTAGAGTTGTCAGCTGATCTACTCTGCTTTGCTGAGAGCGTGTTCCGACTGGTATGTAAAGCGTGTTATAGATCAGTTCTCGAGCGATCGGGGCCAAGATTTGGTGATCGTTGCGGAGTCCAACCGAGAGCAGCAACTCGGTTTCGGTAATCTTTCCTAGCTCTCTAACATCCGTAGGAGACATAAACGACTTGTTCCAGTAGATAGATTGCCCCTTGAAGCGTTCAAAACATTTTGCCCACCTTTTATTGGGGACCCTACTGAGCCACTCACTTTGGACGCCTTCGTAGCTCCACTCGAAGCCGTAGACGTACCGAGTCGGGCCAATGGCAAATTCGAATTCAAAGGCACTGGGTTTGGTTCTAGAGTTACCGTCTAGTAGGAAGGGGAAATGGGGCTGACGGTTTACTGGTCCGGAGTCTCGCCATGAGGTCGCAGAAAGGCGGATCGCAGTAAGCGCAAAGTTCATTGCGTCCAGGAGATTGCTTTTTCCTGACGCATTAGGTCCGAGAAGCAAACTTACAGGCACTGTGACACTGGCCCAGCCTTCGGTTGGAGCAGCGGAATGTGGCCAGTTGCTATAGAACTCGAGCGTTTGGGTCTCCCGAATGCTGCGGTGGTTCGACACGCTGAACGAAAGCAGTTTCATGTCAATTATGTTACGGGTTAATAGTGTGTTTCGCGCAAAGAACACGAGTTTTTCAAGTTAATCCTGATGAGAGCGCATTATTTACTCTGAATTGTCTTGCTATCACCAGGCAAGGAAGGGGGGTCTGAACCTTAAAGTCGTTTGTTGGGAGTGGTTGACTGCGCGGTGTGCTCTAGTGGGGAGACTCGCAAATTGTGGACACTTTGGCTAAGTAAGAATCTTGCACTCTATCCATTTCCCGGCCCAGTACCCTGCGGGAATGTCCGTCGCAGACTGCGCACAAGTACAACCAGCCTTCACCAGTGCGCAGGTAGGTAGTATCCGACATCCACACTCGGTTGAGCTCTCCTGTATCAAACATTCGCTTGACCAGGTCAGAAAGACTCGACTTACGTCTGGGTTGAATAGGTGTCACCGGGACAAGGCACGCGGTGAAATCCCTTCAATGCCCATCATGCGCATCCGCTTAGCCACAGTCTTACGATTCAAGGTGATCTGGTAGCGCTCGGTAAGTTCTGCAGTAATCCGCGGTGCACCATAAACCTAATCAGAGTCTTTCCAAAATCTGATGAATCGGTCAACCTCATCGTAAAACGCTGCACGATCATTTCTGCCGGATAGTTGTCGCTTCTGCTGTATATGGGCTCATTTGTAGTATCCAGACCGAGACACTTTTAACAGCCGTGCCATGCGTTTGATGCTGTAGTTCGTCTTGCTCTGGCTGCGTCAATTCGAACTTTTCTGCTCGCGTTGCCTTAAAGCGAAGAAGGCTGTCGCTTTTGACAAAACTCGTTATCCATCTTGGCTTCTGCCAACTC